>JACNLN010000187.1 GCA_014381485.1 Fidelibacterota bacterium | reverse complement strand
GAGCCGGATATAATTACCCATCAGTCGGGCGCCTGACTGACAATAATGTGTTATGAACCTACATGAGTCACTAATTGGACTAATATGATTTATTCCGATGTCATTATCGTTGGTGGTGGTCCTGCGGGCTCCACGTGTGCCTGGAAATTAAAACAAACCGGCATTGAATGCATCATTCTTGATAAAGAGACCTTCCCAAGAACGAAAATTTGTGCAGGGTGGATTACTCCAAAAGTAGTGAAACAACTGAAACTAAACCTTTCCAGTTATCCACACAGTCTGGTGACTTTCCGCACCATTCATTTTTATATTTATGGCAAGAAAATCTCTGTTCCCACAAAACAATACGCTATCAGACGGATTGAATTTGACAACTGGCTTTTAAAGCGATCAAAGGTTCCGTACTACACTCATCATGTTGTGAAAATAGAAAAAGAGAATGGCGACTTCATTATAGATCGAAAATTTCAAAGTAAATATCTTGTGGGAGCAGGGGGAACCTACTGTCCCGTATATAAATCTTTTTTTGAGTGTGTTTATCCTCGGGTAAAGACATCGCTTATCATTGGGATTGAGGAAGAATTTCCATACGGTTATCAGGATGATCATTGCCATCTCTGGTTTTTTGATAATCATCTGCCAGGATATTCCTGGTATGTCCCGAAAGGAAATGGGTATCTGAATATAGGAATCGGTGGCTCCCTGGAAAGATTGAGAGAAAGGGGTGACAGTATAAAAAAACAGTGGGACTTTTTTACTCACAAGCTTGAGAAACAGGGACTGGTCAACTCACGCCAATTTAACCCAAAAGGGTACAATTATTATCTAAGGCAAAGATCGCCAGCGGGACGCATTGACAATGCATTTATCATTGGTGATGCAGCAAGTCTGGCTACAAAGGATATGGGGGAAGGAATTGGTCCTGCCGTGGAAAGTGGTATCAGAGCGGCGGATTCCATTATCACGGGAACAGACTATTCTCTTACTTCCATAACAAAATACAGTTTTCCCAGTATCCTTCTGGGGAAATGGCACTCTTAACGCAATAAAACTCAACAGCAAGAAAAAGGCCATCCCTAAACGGGATAGCCTTTTTGTCTGGATTTTTCTAAACTTTAGTAAAGGTACCCAAGTCCGATGTAAAGACCGCTGGTACCGTCCTGTTCATCCGCCGCCATTCCGTAATCAACAGAGACAATAAAATTTTCATTCAGAGCAATACGGAACCCGCCACCATAAGATAGGTGTAAACTTTCTTCAGAGGCATCTTTCATGGCTTCTGTATAAGTATCGTTTCCATATTCGTCCAGCACCTGTCCGCCATCCACAAAGGCATTCAGAGCGAGGTAGATGTTTTGACCGAAAACCACTGTCCGGAAAAATTTCCACCGAAGTTCAGCATTAAACAACGCCACCGAATTCCCGACCACACGGTTTTTCAGGATTCCCCGCATGGTCTTGGAACCTCCAAATCCTTCCTGGGTCTGGTAACTGCTCTGGTAGTACGGAAGCATAAAGAAAGGAATTTCTCCACTGATTACTCCCTGATATCCTACACGATATGCAAGGGAAAGGTCTTTGGGAATAATCGTGAAGTATTGACGGTGTGTGGCTGTGAGCAGAGTGTAACCAAAATCACTCCCAAGAAACTCTGGTACCATAGTGATCAATGCTTCTGTCCACATTCCACTCATAGGATTGGGTTCATTGTCACGAGTGTCATAGACCGCACCAAATTTCAAATAATTGGTTTTGCCACCTTCCGCTTCCTCTTCGGTAATCCAGCCATCGGTTACCATTTTGTCATAAAAGCCGGGTACATCAGGAAGTGTATCCTCTTCATCCTTTCCTTCATTTAGTGTAGCAATGTCAACAGGACCCACTTCTGTGTTGAGTATTCCGAAACCGAAGAGTCCTTTAAGGTTTTCACCAAGAAGTTGTTTTTGGAAATCAGTCGTGAGTTTGAAGGCATTTCTCTCGTGTCGATAATACACTCGGGTGATAGATTCAGAATCATCTGGATAATCTTCCCATTCTGGATGATATTCTGACTTATACCCGTTGAATCCATAAAACGGAAGTGCCTGTTCCGTCATATAGCTCAATTCACCGGTGATCCGAATTCCAAACGGAAGCAAATACTTTGAGTCGAACTGAATTCGGTTGATACCGCTTCCTTTTGTTGTTCGGGACCACTCAAGATAAACTTGATACTTATAATCCGGGTACATGGAACCATCGCCGTAATTAAAGGGATTTAAGATAATTCCGTAGAGAAATCCCGTATCTGAATTGTACGCAATAGCTGGAACACCTCCAAAACTCCAGCCGGTAGGTGTTTTTTCCTTATCCTGAGCAAAGACAAAAGAAACCGTGACTAAAAGAATAAGAATGATGTTGATAGCAGTGTATGTTTTTTTCATGGCAATGTCCTTCCTGTTAGGTTATTGAATCTTCGGTAATGATGAATACCATATAGAATTTGTGAATAACTTTTTTTAAATGCAAAATGGATTTTACCCTTTAGGGTTTTACAATTTTCGAATGAGAAGGTCGAGTATCTATGAATTTCCTGCTCAATTTTAAAACTTTGTAAAACAGTTGATTGAAAGAGATTTAATAGTAAATTTCAAATATATTTTAAAGAATAAATAGTTAAGGAGGGAATTATGTTAGATTCTAGAAAATCGATCTGGAGCTGGGCTATGTACGACTGGGCGAACTCTGCTTTTGCCACTACCGTTATGTCGGGATTTTTTCCACTTTTTTTCAAAGGGTATTGGGCTAATCCAGATAATCCTTCAGAAAGCACATTTTATCTGGGGATGGCTAATTCCATTGCATCCATAATTGTTGCCGCTTTAGCTCCATTTCTTGGTGCTATTGCGGATAGAGGAACAGCCAAAAAGAAATTTCTCTTTACCTTTGCTTTTCTGGGTTTTATTATGACAGGCGGACTGTGGATGGTGGCTCAGGGGTACTGGCAGATGGCGGTGTTGTTGTATGTCTTGGCGGCGGTGGGATTTTCTGGTGGAAATATTTTCTATGATTCTCTCCTGCCTGGCATTGCTTCTGAAAAGAAGGTTGACTATGTGTCATCTCTTGGCTTTGCTATGGGTTATATTGGAGGTGGGATACTTTTCCTTATCAATGTATTGATGTATCTGAAGCCTGATCTCTTTGGCATTCCGGATGGTGCTACAGCCATACGTTTATCCTTTGTTACTGTTGCTATATGGTGGGCGGTTTTTTCCATTCCTGTTGCGCTATGGGTAAAAGAACCAAAAATATATGAACCGGTGGGAATTGGGACTGCAGTTGGTTTGGGCTGGAAACAGCTATCAGATACCCTAAAAGATATTCGACATTTGAGGGTTGTGGGTATGTTTCTACTGGCATACTGGTTGTATATTGATGGTGTGGATACTATTGTCAGGATGGCGGTGGATTATGGAGCCACTCTTAAGTTTCCTGACAGCGCATTGATCACTGCTCTATTGATGGTGCAGTTTATCGCCTTTCCGTGCGCTCTTCTATTCAGTCTTTTTGCTAAAAAAATTGGCGTAAAGCAAGCAATTATGGTTGGAATTTTCGGCTATGGAATTATTACATTTCTTGGATATTTTATGAAGGAAGTCTGGCATTTTTATGCATTGGCGGCTATGGTTGGATTGTTTCAAGGCGGCATTCAAGCTCTGAGTCGCAGTCTTTACACTCGTATTATCCCGGCGGAAAAAGCAGCAGAATTCTTTGGATTTTACAATATGCTCGGGAAGTTTGCTGCTGTTATCGGACCAGCCATGATGGGGACTATTACATTGGTAACGGGTAATATTCGATTCGGTATCCTCTCGATTCTGGTTCTCTTCATTCTGGGAGGTTATTTCCTTATTAAAGTGAATATCGAGGAAGGTTCCCGGATGGCGCGTGAATATCTTGTGAAATAGAATACAATCTTTAGTTCG
This sequence comes from Fidelibacterota bacterium, assembly GCA_014381485.1. Lineage (GTDB taxonomy): Bacteria > Fidelibacterota > Marinisomatia > Marinisomatales > CAZVFT01 > JACNLN01. The sequence goes on along the minus strand of JACNLN010000187.1, from coordinate 1,027 downwards.
ATTATGGTTGATTTGAAAGACAAATACAATACCCCATGGCGGAAAATGTCCACAGCTATTTACGCCCCACCCAATGAGGGGAAGGTTTATGGTTCTGTGGATATGGATGTTACTGAGGCTATCAAGTTTATTGAAAAACAGAGGAGAGAGGGGAAATACATCACTCTCACTCACATTGCCACTGCAGCTTTAGGTCGAGCATTAAAATATGATGTTCCTGAAATCAACGCCTTTGTTCGTCGTGGGAAACTGGTTCCTCGGGATGATGTTGTTGTCACAGTAGCTGTAAATATGGGTGAGGGTGGCGAGATGGGGAGCGTTCGTATCCGGGAAGCTCATCGGAAGACGGTATTCGAAATTGCTGGTGAAATCATTGAAAAAGCCAAGGCAGCCCGAAGCGGAACGGAAAATAAGGCGATGAGAAACAAGTATATCTTCTCCAAAATTCCCTGGCCATTCCGACGGTGGCTCTTCAGATTTCTGAAGTGGCTCACAAATGAACTGGGATTCCAATTGAAATCACTGGGTCTCACTCACAACGCATTTGGCTCCATCTTGCTTTCCAATATTGGCAGTCATGGACTGTCCATCGGGATGGGGGCTCTGTTTCCTGCCTCGAAATTGCCTGCTGCTGTATTCATGGGGTACGCAGAGGAGAAGCCAGTGGTGCGAAATGGTGAAATTGTGATTCGTACTATTATGCCGGTTGCTGTTACTATTGACCATCGCATGATGGACGGCTATCACGGCGGGAAACTTGCATCCAGCGGAAAAAGATACATTGAAAATCCGGAACTTTTAGCGAATCCTCCCAAGGAGGAAACAGAGACCGGTTAGGTAGATTTTTTGTAATCCCTCAGTTATATGGTTGTAGGAGTGCAATCCGTCAAGGGCCGGACATAGTGATGAAATAGCCCGCCCCGACTCGTCGGGGAGGTGTAATTATTGCTAACTAACAAATGTTGGAAAATGATTCCGTTACACTCCATCATTTTACAACGTTAAATTAGCAGATAAATATTGGTTA
>JACNLN010000142.1 GCA_014381485.1 Fidelibacterota bacterium | reverse complement strand
TTCAAACATAACGCTGATGACATCGCATCATTGGTGGTTTTAACGTATCTTCTATGGAAACAGACAAACGGAAATGAAGAGATGGAAGATCCCTCTGTCGCATTTTCCAGGGGGAAGATTTTTAAAAGATACAATCAACCTGACAAAGCGATCGGTTCAATGGAATCAGCTATTCAACAGGAGTCTTCAGGTCATAGAAGAATGTTAATCAGATCACATCTTTCTATGTTATACAAATCAAAAAGAGATTGGGTAAATGCAGTAACTGTGTGGAAAGAGATGATTGATGAAGCAGTCCCTTTTTATCTGCTTCCCTACGTTGAGCTGGCAAAATATTATGAGCACAGGATAAAGGATATTCCGCGGGCTAAACTGGTAGCAGAAATGGCTATTGAAAGGATTCCTCCTCATCACACCCGGGGTATTGATGAACTTCAATATCGGCTTGACAGACTTAAGAAAAAGTTAAAAAAGTTAGATGTCTAACATCGTTTTCAAAACGGTCTTGTCCCTCGTTATCTGGCCGTTTGTCTTCATGTCATTTCTCATTGGAGGCACGGTACTACTTATTCTTATGGTCTTTATACACCCACATCATCTAACACCAATCAAAAGATTTATTAGCACGCTGATTCTTCTTTCTTCTGGGGTATTACTTGAGGTTAAAGGGAAAAAGAATGTTAATCCGAATAAATGCTACATATGGATGTTGAATCACCAGTCGTTCCTTGATGTTTTCATAATCATGGCAACCATACCTCAGTATGCTGTTGGGGTAGAAGCAGTACATCACTTCAAATGGCCACTCTGGGGTTGGATTATCAGACGATGGGGGAATATCCCCATAGATCGGCTGAACCTGAACAAAGCCATTGAAAGCATTGAAAAAGCAAAAGAAGTTCTTAATAATGGCACTTCTATCATGATAGCCCCCGAAGGAACAAGAACAATCACCGGTGAGCTTATGCCATTTAAAAAAGGTCCTTTTCATCTTGCGTTAGGAACAAAAGCAGAAATTTTACCTGTGGGGATCCAGGGTACATTTAACGTAAAAAATAAAACTGACTGGCGTATAACTCCTGGGAGAGTAACCGTTAGGATTGGGAAACCTATTTCGTACAAGGACTACAAAGATATGTCTGTGGAAGTATTGAGGGATTTCGTTCGAACCAAGATTCAAGTCCTGTCAGGGGATATTAAAAAATCCACTACTGTGAGCTTAAAATAGATTTCTTGAATCCTCTGCTAATAATCGTCATTGCCTGACTGTCGGGCATACAGGCGAGGTTTGTACCGAGCCGAATACACGAAAGAAGTGAGGGGACAAACGAGGGAACTGGAATTATATAAAATAGTGTGGTCTAATGTTCGGGGGAATATCCCCCTCATAATCCCGAAGTTTCGGGAGGGGGGGGTTTGCCGTGGGCATGCCTTTGGCATACCCCTGACCACAAATAAACATTTTTATAAAATACTACATCTTTTTATATGCTTCCAATGGAACTCTACAAAGAAATCTATTTATTGACTGCTGAAAGTGTTATGAAATGCAAACTATAATCTGCTATACGTGGTAATACTTAATGAAAAAAATGAAGAAATACTATAAAAATACCTTGACCTTATTTTTCGTTCTTTTTAACATCTTATGAAAAATTTTACCAGTATCTTGTAATAAAACAATATTGTTTATGATTTTCACAGTATATTTAAGTAGAATCTCGGGATCATATTCAATTGTAAATATTAGATAAAAAATTGTCCATCTTACATCACAGATCACCCATCACACATTACACATTACTTTTCTTCATTTTTATCTTTTTCCTTTTATCTTTTATTTTGTTCACAGCCTGCCCTGAGTCACCGAATGAAGATGAGAGGGATACCACTATTTACCTTGAATTGGAAGACACAGGTATATTTACAGCCCGTATGCGGGTTGGGGTGGCTGATACGACCGATGACTGGACGTTTGGTTTATCACGGAATGATTCCATTGTTTTAACCGCAACCGTAACTGCGTTGGATACGGTATTGAGAGACAGTGGATTAACGCCTGCTACAGAATACCGATACAGAGCTTATTGGCTGGAAGACGGAATAGCAGTAGACTCAAGCCTAGAGATAACAGCTATAACAGGAGACACCACTAGCCACGCTTTCACGTGGGTTTTGGATACCTTGGGAGAGTCCGGTGTTCTCCACGATGTTTGGGCTTTTGATGAAAACAACGTATGGGTGGTGGGGGAGATACTGCCGGTTGCCTCGGAAACGTGGAACTCCTATGGTGCTGCTGTTTGGGATGGAGAACAATGGACACTGAAGAAGCTCGAGGATGGTGCAACAAATGTGCGTCCACGGGGAGTTTGGGCTTTTTCTGAAGAAGATATTTGGTTTGCAGCGGGCAGCATTTTTCATTGGGATGGAAATGAAGTATCATTTGAATGGGTTCTACCGGATATCAATCACGGTGTTTATAGTTTATGGGGAGAATCATTTTCAAATATATATTTTGTGGGTGATAATGGAACCATTGTCCACTACGACGGCTCTAGTTTCACCAAGATGGAGAGTGGCACGGACCTTGATTTGTGGTATGTAACAGGTTCAGTGGATGATTACGGAGAAGTCAGGGTTTGGGCGGGAAGTCCCCAAAGGATTCTCCTGTTTTACGATGAAGAGAGTTGGATGGCGGTATGGGATGAAGCCCATCCCTTTTATGCCGATTCACAGTATACCTCTACTAGAGGAATATGGGCGCCTGACAATGAAACCCTTATAGTAAGCGTAGTCGGTAACAATGAGCGTGTATACTGTCACAATCAAATAGACTTTGCTGATTATCATCTACTTTCAGAACAGAATGAAAAATACACTTTCAACATTGGTGGAAGGGCAAAGAACGATTTCTTTATGGTAGGCGAGTTCTGGACGGTGTACCACTATAATGGAAATAGTACTTTCCAGTATGATGAGATATCAGGTTTTGGCCGGTTTAGAAGTGTTTCTCAGGTGGGAAGCAACGCCTTTGCAGTTGGGGAAATTTTTGGGATTTTTGGTGGGCCCTTCGTGGCTCGTGGAGTAAGATGAAATTTTCGTATTTTAATAAGTTGATAATTAATGAACACAGTAAAAAGGAGGTAGTTATGATAGTTACGACAAAAGCAATTTCGATTGAAAACTTGTTGTTTCACCATTCGAAGGAAATCTTCAAGAAGGGTTTACTTTGTGTAATCTTGGGTGCGCTTTGCTTGAGTCCATCTGGTTTTCTCATGGCCGATTTTAATCGTGAGATTATCCTTAATGTTAACAGTCATCCTCACCCGCTACCAGACCTGTTTACCAAGGAGCTGAACAGGATTTATGATGAACAAAAGGATAACTTAGAGGCAGAGTATTCCGAATACGACCTGGAGCTACCTAATAAAGTGACCTATTTTGGATTCAAAGAAGAAAACAACGAGGTAAAGGTAGTTGGAGTCATTAAATGTATTAAAGCGAAATACGGAGCTATAAAGCTAAAATTAACTTATATAGCTTGTGCTAAAATGGAAATGATTGTCGATGGTGTTGGTTTGATATTAAAAACATATGATTCAGAGCATTTAGCATCTGTTACGGATGCTGATGTCCCCTGGTATTGGGATATAATACTTTTAGGACAGGCTGATGAAATTGCTGAGTTTCTAGCAAATATTATCGTTTCAGGAATGTCATCAATATGGGACAATCCATTGGAAAATTTTGAGTATAAGGTCCTGGATATAGAAGTGTTTAATGCTTCTTCGCAGGCCGGGATTGTTGAAGGAGTTGACCCTGTGCTTGAAGCCCAAGTAGTGTTGAATAGCTTTCCTTTTGATGTATTCTTAGAAGCAAAGAATGACAATCTTGTCATAAACGTTGATCTGTTACACGGCTATTACGATGAAGGTGGTCAATTTATGAACCTTTATGAGGAAGCGATCCCTTCCATTTCCCCGAACCCAAACCTATCTTGGGGTGGATTTGGTTACAATGGTGATAAGTATAAATACACCCAACACTGGAACCCAAGTCTTACCTATGAAGAACGAGTCGATGAAACCATGCAGGCTATTTACAATATGGGCTTGAGTCATGTCCGCATAGAAGCTGTCTGGAAAGACATTGTTCCAACTATTCCGGATACAAATCCTTCCCTGAACCCTGATGATATTGACGATCTACTCGTAGATGCCTATATAAATGAGATTGAGATTAATGAGGGTTGGGAGACAATTGAATATATTATCCAATCAGCAGTAAACCATAATCTTGTCCCCTATGTTATTGTCGGCTGTGGGCATAGGGATCGTCCGCCAAAATATGATGATGGCGGTCTCCGGACTATCGCTCCCGGAACCGTTCGGGGGGATTCTGCTGAAAATTATATAGGTGTTTATGAGAATGTCTATCTTTACTGGTTAAAACTGTACAGTCGAGCAGTTGTTAAGAAATTCAGTCAGGACCCTTGGGGCGTAACTATTTGGCAGGCAGAAAATGAACTAAACGCGGCTCGTTTTGCAGAAACGTATGACTGGTGGCGCAAAGGAAGCGCCTGGGCTGATGACGGTCCAGGGGGCTTTGTTGAGACGGTGGCAGCTACCCTAACTGATGCTATTCGGACTGAAGAACCTACCAACGCTCAAATAATACAGGACTTTCACATGTTTAACCTCGCACGTACCCTGAATGAATGGAAAGACTATTACGATATTGCAGGGATTAACTTTTATCCTAATGAACTTTATGCGATGCCTGTTTTAGGGTATATGTTGGGTGAACTTGTCTGGGCAACAAAGAGGGCTTTGCAATCTATATCAGATGCAGAGGGAGATCCGACAATTGCTGATCGTCCGGTATGGGTTATTGAAACGGCATATCCAGCGATAGAACCAGCAGGTACTGTTGAGCCTGAAGACTACAATGATAATATCCAATTCTATAGTCAGGAACGTCAAAGAGATTTCCTTTAAGAGGCGCTGAACTCGTGTGCTGGATACGGCGCGGACCTTTTTTCTTGGTTTTTACTGACAAGTCCTGATGATGGGAGTGAATGGTTGAACTACTCCAGTATCAACAGTTATTCCGGTCTTTTCGATCCCGAGGGGAACCCCAAATTGGCATATCAAGCGTACATTGATGCTTTTCAAAATGTGAGCGATGGGGAACTCGTTACATTTGCGAATAAATATCTGGAAGAAGATTTGGGTGGGTCTTTGACACTTCCCGGTATCTATAACGGACTGAAATCTGGTCAGATATTTAGGCTACCTACCACTGAACAATTTACTATTCGGACTGACAATGAGTGGCTTGAACACACCAGTGAAACGGATACGGTGAAACACCACGATTGGAATGAAGATCCAGCACAGTATAAACTGTTAAATGAATTTACACCCGATGAGTCATTCCCATACCAGAACGCTCAATTTGAAGATACATACCCCATTCATTTTCAAAACAACATCCCAGAGCGCCAGGGTCTGCCCCTGGATATTGATATTAAAGACCCGTGGTATGTTGATGCTCAAGGAAACCAACTGAATCAGTTTCACGATATGGGGCTTGTCAACGATGAAACGAACAGCTATGCGGTGTTCTTGGATCAAGATTCTACCCTAGGAATGCAATACTACACCCTCCGTGTAGAGTCACGGTTTGTGGCGACACAGAGTGATATTTGGGTATTCGACCAATGGGAGGTATCTCCATCAAATGGAGCGCAAATTTCAGATATTAATTCCCTTGAAACTGATGTTGTGTTTAAGCAGACAGGAGTAAGTATCACTGCTAAATACGAAGCAGTGAACCAGATTGGTAGTTACTCGCTAACAATTAATAGTGGTGAGATTCTAACCGTTCCCGCTGGGGCTAATATTACATTTGCTGATGGCTTTGCTATAACTGTCAATGGTGCATTTGTGGTTGAGGGCTATCCAACCAAAAGAACAGTATTTAATTGGAATTATGATGATGTAATGATTCATGTTCGCAATGTTGTGGAATTTCATTATACCGACATCTATGGTTCTGGAAGTCCGTATAGTACATTTATAGAATATGATCATATAGGTACATCAAATTTACTCTATATTAAAAACTGCTTGATTAAAGATTCCAGGATTTTCGTACAGACACCTATTACAAATATGAATATTAGCAACAATACATTCATAAATGCCTATTTTATTGCAGATGGTCAAAGCAGTTATTCTGAAAACGTTAGTATAATCAATAACATTTTTTATTATTCTACATTTATTCCTTTGTACGGTAATGAAACTGAAAATTATAATTTGTTTTATAACACTTATCTTCTTCCATGGTATACAATTGGTGAAAATAGTATTAGCGGGAATCCACTATTTGTAGATTCCGAAAATGGCAACTACCACCTGCAAACCGGTAGTCCTTGCATTGATGCTGGTGATCCCACAAGTCCACTCGATCCAGATGGTACGCCTGCGGATATAGGTGCATTCTACTACTACGATGCAGTACCACCTTCAGCACCTGTTCTTTCTATCAGCGGTTCTTGGGGTGATCACCCCACTCTATCCTGGATTGACGGTGGCGAACCAGATATAGATCACTTTGTTCTTAAAAAGACATATATAAATGACTCTGGTAAAATGACTTGGTATATCGATATCAGTGATGGGATAAATGAATATACTGATAATGGTATTGTGATTCAAAAACGTGGTAATACAACGGCATTTTATCAAGTAAAGGCTGTAGATTGGATTGATCAATCATCGCCATATTCAAACACGCAACGCGCTAGTGGTTTAGGACCAATGTGGAAAGAAGCATTGCCTACAAAATATGATCTGGCTGGAAACTTTCCCAACCCCTTCAATCCAAATACAATAATCAAATACGCATTGCCTGAAGAATCTTTTGTGGAATTGACGATATTCGACTTAATAGGCAGGGAAGTGAAAACTGTAATAAATGGTATTGAGTTAGTAGGATTTAAAAGTATGGTGTGGTACAGTAAGGATAATTATGGAAACAAAGTTCCATCAGGTGTTTACATTTATCGTTTCAGCGCAAAGTCGTTGGAAAGTGATAAGGAATTTCATCAAACGAGGAAGATGGTATTACTTCGGTAGAGTACATTCTGTTTACTTTGCTTAAAGAAAAGCCTCGTGGAAAGCGGGGCTTTTTATTGCACTTTCTTGATTAACCATCTATTTTATTATCCCAAATTTTACATTCAAAACTGGAGGTGGAGTCTAAACTTAGTAAAAGCAAGTAAATTTTGGTTTTTGGTGACCTTACTAAAACGAGAAAAATTAATTAATTTCAATGGCAGGAAATAAACAGCTCATTCTTTTCGATATTGATGGTACAATTCTTCATCCAGGTAAGCTGGCTCGTAAGTTGATGGACGAGGTGGTCACCGAGAAAGTTGGGAGATCACCTGATCTTCAGTTCACAGACGTAGCTGGTTTCACCGATCCTGTAATTATGAGAAGTGCCCTCAAGAAACTGGGGATTAACGAGAGTAATTTTACTGCCCTTGTCGATGAACTGTTGACTCGGTATCTGGTACGGCTACGACAGACGTACCCGAATTATCAAGAACCAAAATTGTATAAGGATTCGATAGAACTTGTTCATCGCTGTAAAGCTGAGGGGTGGCACGTGGGGCTGCTTTCCGGGAATATCCGTGAAGGGGCAAAAATTAAACTATCACGATTTAACGTCTGGAATGAATTTGATTTTGGGGTTTTCGGGGATGAAGTGGTATCCCGGGAAGATCTATTATGTCTGGCTCGAGAGCGTGCCTGGGATGAACTGTCTGAAGCTTACACCTATGATCAGATGGTGATGGTAGGGGATACGCCCAATGATGTCCGAATTGCCAATTTGAATCATGTCCGTTCGCTTATAGTCTGCCGTTATCCTGAATGGTGGTCAAAAATTGAGGAAAAGGATCCTACATGGTTGGTGGATTCTTTTAAGGATGTAGATACGATTATGGAGTGGTTATTCGAATGATATTTGGGGTAGACTTAACAATGAAAGATGTTATTTCCTATAACTCACCCAAACCCCTCTCTCTATTTTTTCAGTATTAATATTAGAACTGTTCATAATTAATAGTTTAACCTATAAGGCAGGACACCGTGTCCTGCAGGAGTTTTTACTGGCGTACTAACATTAGTGGGACAATAGTGAATAATAAGCTATTTTTCATTAGTCTCTCAAATTGACATCCACATCTCCCAACCCAACACTAATTCCCATTTCGATGGTGGGTAAATTTTTATCCCAGTGAGGAGAAACCCACTTATCATCTTTTTTTATAAGTCCTGCAACATCAACATCGCTAAGGAAACTCTTTTCAATCTCTAATTCCACATTTGCATTGTTTGACAATATTAAATCAATATCTCCCAGCCCAACTTCAATATTCCCTTCAATATCATCAACCATTTCCCCGGTGAGATCAATATAAGCAGATCCAAGCCCTACTTCGATATTAATGTGTTCAGGCCTGAGGTTCCCAAGTCCCTCAGCGTTAAAATCACTAAGACCAGATTCAATTGAGACTTTTCTGCATCGAATGGGATTGAGTGTTCTCACAACAAGCCTTACTTCACTCAGTCCACATTCAAGATCAAGATTAGATAAAGTAAGATTGGAAAGATCAATCTCTGCCTTACCCAACCCAAGCTCCAGTTTGATATCTGTTGGAACCTTTTGGGGAAGGCGGAATATTGTTTTGCTATTAAGATCATCGTTCTTTATTCCAATCCAATCTTTTATATGAAAGGTCCGTTCACGATCGTTCTCCCAATCCTTGTTAGAAACTACTTTTACCTTTAGCTTTCCCTTTTTCCCGAAGGATTTATAGTCCACCTTTGGGGTGGTGCGATCTGGGTGATATATAATGCTTCCTTCGATTTGATCCTGATTGGGATTGGCTTCTATCACGAGTTCTCCAATTCCATATTCCATTGACACATCTAACTGTTTGATGTCATCAACAGGAAATTGATATGTCTCGGTTAGAAGTTCTTCTTCTGAAATTAGAGAGGACAGCAGTAACGGAATGAGAAAAGGAATTTTTTTCATAGTCACATCACTTTAAAAGTTGAAATTTAATCGCACAGTGCTTTCCCAATGATCCTGTCCATCCAGCGATCTGGCAAGATTAAATCCAACACCGCAACCATCATCATCCGGGATTCCAATCCCAATACCAGCAGATGATATTCCGTTACTCAAAATGGTGTCTATATCATCAAAGCTATGATCGGATTTCCACCATGCATAACCAGCATCAGCAAACAGTTTGAAGAACCAGTTTCCTTCAAGAAAATCTGGCGTGAATACCAATTCCACGTTTGCTTGAGTAAACTGGTCGCCTGTCTGGATTTTGTAGGGAAAAGCACTTACAGAACCAAGTCCCCCCACGCCAAAAAGCCGATGTTCGTGATCGACTCCTTTTGAGGTTCCAGCTATCAGTTGGGATCTCACCACAAGCCCGGGAGAAAATTCCCAGTTGATTTTAAGAAATCCCCAATGGCGCTCCTTGAATTTTGACTTGTTTTCAGGTAAAATCTCCACGTTATCGGATGGAGCCTGATACCACTCAAAATTTAGATGAAAGGCAAACCCGGTTGTTAGTGGATGATAATCCTCTGTCTGGTAAGAGAGACTGGCAGCAAAATAGTCTATGTTCATAGGTTCGAAAGAAAGGTTTTTACGAAGCAAGCGATCTTTTTCAAATAAACTCCAGACATCCTGATAAACAGAGATAATATCCTGTTCAGCGTGGACAGCCTGAAGTTTCAGCTTCAATCTGGCAAAATCAAGACCAACACCGCATTCATAGCCAGATTCATCCCACCGGTCATAAAAATCCTGACGACCCAGAAAGGTGGCAAGGGAATTCTCCCACTCTGGCATACGATACCAATCATCTGTGCGACTCTGCTTGAATAAACTTGCATAAATGACAATGTCTTTATGTTTAAAAAAGGATTTTTCGAATGTCAGTCTTCCTGCAGGGGATTTTGTTGCGAATCGGTAACCCAGTGAAAGGCTCAACCGAAAGCTCGACTTTCCGTGATTATCCCAGCTGAAGTTAAAAGGTGTCAGCAATAACCCCTCATTTCGGTTATAAACAAACCAGAAGACTTTTGGATGTACCCAGCTTCTTTTTTCCACAACATATTCATCCTCCAACTCAAACTCGCCAGTTTCAGGAACTACCACTTTTCCGCTCCCTTCCGAGAAAGTGATTCCCTTTTTGATGCTGGCTTCGACGATTTTACCATTCACAATAGTGCCGGGTTTTCGTTCGATGCTTCCCCCGATGGCAACAATCTGACCGTTTACCACGGCTGTTGATTCCAGAAATACATCTCCACCAAGGACAATGATCTTTCCATCCACTGTTCCTGCCACATAAAGATCTCCCCCAATCACACGAATGTTGTCCTTAACGGTTCTATCGACTCCGATATAGTAATCACCAAAAAATTTAATGTCGCTACTCTCATCGTCGTAGAGTTCAGATGACTTCAGAGGCTCCATAGCCACGGAATCTTCAGGAAGAGGTTCAATATTCTGAGCTGTCAACAGTGGTGCAAACAGTAAAAGAATAATCAGTTTTTTTATCTTAGTGTACATTTATTCCTCCATAGAAATTGTGATGGTTCCCATATTCGCCTCGAGTTCAACTCTATAAAGCCCTTCGCCTGCCGTTCCTCTTGCTCGGGACATTGTGGGAGTGACGGTAATATTCAGTTCAAATTCGCTTTTGATAGATTCGTGTGTCCTTACATTTGGAGTGATGGAGCGTGCGGAAAAATTCCCCGGGAAATTTTTAGGAAGTGTGAGTTCAATGTCACCTCTGGATGTTTTTAAGTTGATCTCGTGATCATCCAGATTTTTATCCCATAATTTATGGATGATAATATCCCCAACCTGAGTTTTTGCATCAAGTGAACCAAAAATGTTATTCCCTTCAATTGAGCCGGTTGATGTCCATACGACAACTGATCCAGTCATATCCTCCATCTCGATATTTCCACCTGAGGTTGATGCATCTACTTCCCCGTTGATACGATCCATTTCAATAGATCCCCCCAGGGTGTTCAGATCGACACGAGCATCGATATTTTCTGCCGTTACATCACCACCATTAGTTTTCGCGTAAACTTCCCTTCCGTCAATATCAGAGAGTTCAATATCTCCGCCACCAGTGCTGACGGAGCAATTTCCTCTGACATCATCCACTTCAATGTCTCCTCCCCCCGTTCGAACATTCAAATCTCCTTCTATCCTCCTGATTTCAACATCACCACCAGACGTGTTCAGGAATATTCGTCCCTGAAGATCCAGCACATCAATATCCCCACCGGATGTAGTGGCTGAGATTCTTCCCGAAATGTCAGAGAGATCTAAATCACCACCGGCTGTTGTTATATCAATCTGTCCCTTTACATTTCCAATGTCAATATCTCCCCCGCGGGTGTTGACAATAAGACTGAAAATGAGCGGAAGTTGAATGGTATAATTAAATGAAACTGATTTCCTGATATTTTGTGAACCGTTAACCAAAACGAATAATTCATCTTTTTCCGTTTTTTGACTGACAGATGCTTTTGATTTTTCATACAGTTCCTTAGCCACTTTTTTCGAACTAGACCTGATTGAGATGGTCTCAGTAATTTTAACTTTATCTACTGGTTCGCCGGAAATAGTGATATCCCCTGTAATCTTATCCATCACAAGTTGTCCGTGACCTTCAGATTTAAATGTGTATGTGGATGTTCCGGTGTACCGGTTATAGGAATCACGTGAGAATTCCTGAGCAAAAACTGAAGCAGCAAGAAAGATAAAAAGATTGAGGTATGAAATGATTTTTTTCAACTTTGGGTACCCTCTGAAAAGATAAAACAGCGAATTTTTAATAATACTAACTTTGTGTGTTATGCCGAATAACATTTTACTACCTGTCAGGCTCCTGACTGATTAGCGAATATTCGCGTTAATTCGCGGTTTTCTGCGTTTACTCAACTTTCCTTTCCAATTTGTTGTGGTTTTAATCTGCTTCCCATCTTATCTAGAAACTTACCTGCTTCGTTACGGATAAATTCATTTTCGTCTAATCTCGCCACTACTTGCAGAATAGGATATAGCCGATCCTCAGGATATTTTGTAAGAATTTTTAACGCTTCCATCCTGACTGCAGGATTATCATCTTCCAGAAGTACTTTTATGCAAACATCTGAAATCTGTTTATCAATTTCAAATGCAGATAAGCTCCTGATAGAACGAAGGCGAACACCTGGATTATTATCGGTCAGGAGAGCAGATAACATAACCATTTTTACTTCATCGGTTGCAGTGAATTCTGACATCAGCTTGACAGAGCGAAGCCGTCTGCCTGGATTATTATCATTGAGTAAAAAATAAAAGAGCAGTTCCTTCACCAGATTATCTTCTGGATTTCCTGTGTAGGAGAATTCATCCTCCGCTCTGAGCTGAAAAGCGATTTGATTAGATCCATTTTCCTTAAGTTCAATATTTGTCGCAATGAGCTGCTCCTTTTCAAGAATAGACTGGATTCGTTTTTCTATGGGGATTTCAGCGATTGTGCTGGGCTCCTGAGACAGTTGCGGAGCAAGGAAGTATCGGCCTATAATCAGTCCAATAAAAAGATAGGTAACCACCGCAAGTATGGGGCGTTTTGGAAAAAGGAGAAATTCTATTCTCAACAAGTAATTTCTGATATTTCTCAGAAGTTTTGAATAAATAGATTCTGTTTCCAGTGAGAGGATTCGTCCCCGCAGGAGATTTTGCTGTTTCTTGAGGAAGGATTCGGATGGTTGTTTCTCCTCCAGATGGGAAATTAACCCTAAAGAAGATTGCAGTTCTTTCACGTAAGACTTTAATAAGGGTGACTTGGAAAGCGTGCGTTCAAACTTAATTTTTTCACTGTTTGAAAGCTCATCTGTTACCCACAGATAGGAAAGATGTTTAAGGTGTTTTGAGATTTTTTCAGGCATAACGGTAATCTTTCAGGTGAAATCTGAGTTTCTCCATTGCTCTGAAAAGATATTTCTTAACAGTTCCCTCACTCACATCCAGGAGTTTGGCAATATCAATAATCTTTAAGTTTTCTAAATGTTTGAGAATAAAGACCGTGCGTTGTTTTTGAGGTAACTTCTTCACCGCATTCATAACAGCATTTTTGACATCAGAAGAATTGTCTGGTAAGGCAGTATTTGGATCAGGTATCCAGTCGAGTGAATCACTTTCGTTCTCATCGGAAATAGTGACACGAGCATATCTGCTCGCTCTTTTCTTGAAATTGTACGCAGTGTTGACGGTAATGCGATAGAGCCACGTGAAAAAGTCGCTTTCGAATCGAAATTGATTGATGTTAGTATAAACTTTCATAAATACATCCTGATACAAATCCTCAGCATCCTGTTCGTTTTGTAGTAGATGAAAAGCAAGCGTCATTACTCTTTTGTCGTATAGAGCCACCAGGGAATGGAAAGCTCTCGCATCTCCCGATTGCGCTTGATGGATCAGATTGACAGTTTCCTGGTTCATAAATGCTGTGTGTCACAAAAGATATGACAATTATATGTTAAAAAAGTTGTCAGGGAAAGTGAATTTTCAAAAAAGAAAAATGGGGAGGGCAATTCCTCCCCATTTTTGATTTAGGCGCAATCTTCAGATCAAACTATAGAGATTACACTCCGGTTTCCTCAACTGTCTTTTTCACCACATTGAGAGTATTGTTCAGCATTTCTTTTTCTTCGTCCGTCAGCTCAACCTCAAGGATTTTTTCCACTCCGCCACCACCAATTACTGCGGGAACACCAATGAAATAGCCGTCAATTCCATACTCACCTTCGCAGAGTGCTGCCGATGGGATGACTCTTTTTTTATCTTTCAGATAGGCTTCAGCCATCTGCATGATTGCGACAGCTGGACTAAAATAAGCACTCCCGTTTGCCAGAAGTTTAACGATTTCTGTACCGGCTTTACGTGTTCTATCTACGATGGCATCAATCTGTTCCTGTGACAAGAGTCTGTCAATGGGGACACCACCAACGGTTGCGAGTCTGGGTAAAGGAACCATAGTAGGACCGTGACCACCAAGCACAACGCAGGAGACATCTTTTACAGACAGTCCTGTCTCCATGGCAATAAAAGCCCGGAAACGGCCGGTGTCCAGAGCGCCAGCCATACCAACCACCCTGTTTTTTAGGAAGCCACTAATTTTGTAAAAGGTGTACACAATCGCATCCAGCGGATTTGTAACAACAATAACGAAAGAATCAGGTGCGTACTTCTTCACGTTGTTAGCAACATTGGTAATGATCTTGAGGTTAACATCAAGCAAATCTTCTCTCGTCATTCCCGGTTTTCTCGGAACTCCAGCAGTAATGATGACCACATCAGAGCCTTCAATTTGGGAGTAGTCGCTTGATCCTTCGAGGTTTATGTCCCAGCCATCGTGAGGTCTCGCCTCCATAATGTCAAGGGCTTTCCCCTTAACCTTTCCTTCTATATCGGGGATATCTACAACAACAACATCACCAAGTTCTTTTTGTGCTGCGATGAGTGCCAGGATTCCCCCAATTTGACCGCCGCCAATCAAAGCAATCTTGTTTCTGGTCATAGTATTTCTCCTTTCACGATTTTACTATTAAATCCAAGTTATGCTATTAATGGATCAAAGTGTATGATTGATAAGGTTTGTAAGTGTGTAAACTGCGTTTAAATTTAATAATGTCTTGAGAAAAATTGAAGATTTATCAGATATATTGGAAAATCCCACCTAAATAAGTGTTGAGAAACAAGGTGAGCAAATGACTCTTTACTTGTGGGGGGTTAACTCAGAACGTTAACGATCTTACGAGTACGCCCTTTTCGAGAAAATTGTATTTTCCCATCAACCCGGGCAAACAGGGTATCATCACCACCGATTCCAACATTCAAACCAGGATGAAACTTAGTTCCTCTTTGGCGAACAATGATAGAACCTGCAGTAACGAATTGACCATCGGACGCTTTCAATCCCAACCGTTTGGAAATACTGTCGCGTCCATTCTTTGTGCTACCCATTCCCTTCTTATGTGCCATGGATTATTCTCCTTTTTCTGAGGAATTTGAATCTTTTGTGGTTTTTTTGGTGGAGGTCTTTGCTTTTTTTGTGGCTTTTTCTTTGATGGAATCAACACGGATCAAAGTATACCCCTGACGATGACTGTTTTTAGTCTGATATCCTTTGCGACGCTTCTTTTTAAATACAATAATTTTTTTACTGCGTCCATGTTCAAGAACTGTTGCTTCAATGGTTGTATTGATCACAGTAGGTGTACCCACTTTAACTTTTTTATCATTGTCCAGAAGTAGGATCCGATCATAGGAGACCTTTTCCCCCACTTTCATATTTTGAAGTGGAACTCTTAACTCAAGTCCCGGTTCGACTTTGAATTGTTTTCCTGAAATATCTACGATTGCAAGCATTGTACTAATAAAGTTCTTTTTATTTAACCTCTAAATTTAAATTTTAATATGATGATTAGTCAAGTTATACTTCATCCGTGATTTCTCTATTACTTTTCCGGGAGTAAAACCTGAATTCATCAGGTAATAAGGAATCATCTTCTACCACTTCAATATGCATAAAATTTTTCCACATAAACCTTCGAATTATATCCTTCTTCGAGCTTTTCAAATATTCCTTCAAGGTGGGGTGAATGGTCAATTTTAATCGAATCTCCCTGCTCTGGTTGCGAAATTGCTTCAGCCAGTTTTCAATCTTGGTGATAACCGCATCTTTAGAAGCAATGTGGCCACTACCACCACAGGTGGGACACTCTTCGCGAAGGCTATGAAGGAGGGATAAACGGATCCGCTGTCGCGTCATTTCGAGTAATCCAAAATCAGAAATAGGCGACACGGCAACCTTTGCTCTATCTTTTCGTAATTCTGAGCGAATTTCTTGATAGACTTTCATCTTATTTTTTTCGTATTTCATATCAATGAAGTCAATGACGATTAAGCCTCCAATATCTCTCAGGCGAAGCTGTCGTGCAATTTCGTGGGATGCCTCCAGATTGATTGACAGAGAATTTTGCTCGTGATCTTTTTTTCCTATGAATCGACCACTATTTACATCAATCACGACCATTGCTTCAGTCTGTTCAATGATCAAATATGCCCCGCTCTTCATCCAGACTCTCCTGCGCGTGGATTTTTCAATGTCATTTTCAATACCCTCCCGTTCCAATAATGGAATTCGTCCTCTGTACATTTCCAACTGGGAAGCAAGTTCTGGAGAAACATTCTGAAGGTAACTTTGAGTTCGACGGTACAATTTGCGACTGTCGAATGCCACCCGATCAACATCCGCTGTGAGGACATCACGCATGATGCTGGAGACATTTTCATAATCCTCGTAAATTAGTGAGGATGCTGGTATACTTTGGGCTTTATCTTCTACAACTTTCCAGCTTTTTATAATCATATCAAAATCTTTCTTTAAAACCTTTTCACTTTTCCCCTCTGCTTCCGTACGTACAATGATACCTGTATTATCTGGTGCAAAATGACGTACAATTTTTCTCAACCGACGTTTCTCATATTTATCCCAGATCTTCTTGGACACGCCAATAAATTTGGTATTTGGTACAAGTACCATAAGATGACCTGGAATAGCAATGTTCGTTGTGGCACGAGGACCCTTCCCGGAAAATGGTTCTTTTATCACCTGAACAAGTATTTCCTGCCCCGTTTCCAATTCCACATCAATCTCTTTGTTTTGATTTTTACTTTTATTTTCATCATTATCATCATCATCGGAGGTAGAGGTGTCTTTGAGGTATTCGGGATTGCTAATTTCTGAAAATGGAAGGAAAGCGTTGACTTCATATCCAATGTCAACAAAGGCAGCTTGCATGCCAGGTAAGACGTTTTCGACCCTTCCTTTGTATATATTACCTACCATTCCTTGGTGATGAGGTTTTTCCACGTAAAATTCTACAAGAACACTATCTTCAACGATGGCAATACGCCTTTCACTGGCGGTTTCATTTACAAAAATTTCTTTTTTCATTATAGTTTACTTCCTATATAACGTTCTCTATATATTGTATATTTGAAGGGGATAGCCCCTTCAATAGATGGCAAAAACACCCAATTTAAAGAAGACATGAAGACACAAATTGGAGCATTTATTGCCCATATCTTCATTTTTATGTATTGCCTGTTTTAGTCAGACATTTGGAGGGAATTCGAGAAGTATATCTGGAGAGATTTGTTACCTTAAGATTTTAGGCTATCTCATATAAATTGAAATTCTTAATGAAAGACCCTTCAACCTTATGAAAAATTTTTCTTCTATTTTAAAAAAACCTTCAGGATTCCACTCCTTTGCGCGAAAGATACATCAATTTTAGTGACTTCTCAAGGATTTTATTGGTTTTCTTGAAATGTAAATAGTGACTTGTTTGAAGAATCAGTGGATTAATAAGTTAATGTTTTAAAAAATTTCATCTATCTATTCCATCGGTGCAATCAGATTATTTTCAACCCTAATTGTTGCTGATAAAATATGTTTCAAAAATCCTTTCTTCTGATTAAACTTCACAAGGTCGTGATTTGAGCCATATTGCCACGACGATAAAAAATGAGCTAAAAAGGTTTTAACCAGCTTAGCTCTGGTTTTTTTATTTTATGGATTCTGGAATGGAGAACAATTTTATTGATATAATGAATCACCGAGTCGTAGTGTTCGACGGAGCTATGGGAACATCCATTCAACGGTTGACATTATCTTCGGACGATTTTTGGGGGAACGATGGATGTAATGAAATCCTTGTTCTGTCGAAACCTGACATTATAAGTAATATCCACGCATCTTTTTTTGAAGTGGGTTGTGATGCTGTGGAAACCGATACGTTTGGCGCCACTTCGATTGTTCTATCGGAATACAATCTTCAGGATCAGGTTTATAACATCAATCGGATTGCAGCCCAGCTTGCTCAATCAATAGCCAGAGAATTTGCCTCAAAAAACAATCCTAAATGGGTTGCTGGTTCTATTGGACCAGGGACAAAATTGCCATCACTCGGACACATCTCATTTCAGGAATTAAAATCTGCCTACGATGAGCAGGTCAGGGGGCTATTTGACGGTGGAGTAGATATGTTTATCGTGGAAACCTGCCAGGATCTTATTCAGATGAAGGCAGCGTTGATTTCTATCAACGATTTATTCAGAATAAAAAGAGCGAGGATTCCAATCATTGCCCAGGTTACCATAGAATCATCGGGAACAATGCTTCTTGGAACAGAGATATCTGCGGTACTTACAACGCTCCTGCCATTTAACCCTGATGTTATTGGTTTGAATTGTGGTACTGGTCCTAAAGAGATGAGTGAGCATATCAGAGTATTATCTTCCCATTCTCCAAAATTTATTTCTGTCATTCCAAATGCTGGAATACCTGAAAATATAGAAGGAGAAATGGTGTATAACCTTACTCCAGACGAATTAACATCCGATTTACAGCATTACTGTAAGGATCTTGGAGTTAATATCGTTGGGGGATGTTGTGGTACGACTCCGGAACATCTTAAGGCAGTGGTGAAAGCTGTGAGTCATTTGACTCCTGCAACTCGTGATCCAGAATTTACTCCTTCTGTTGCTTCTCTATATTTCAGCCAGCCTGTTCATACAGAACCCAAACCCCTTATTGTTGGTGAGCGAACCAATGCCAGTGGTAGCAAAGCCTTTCGGGAATTTCTTCTGAAAGATGATTTCGAAGGAATGATAAGTATTGCTCAATCCCAGATCGAAGAGCAAGCACATCTTCTGGATATCTCCACAGCATACGCAGGACGAAATGAAATTGAGGATATGAATAAATTTGTTTTTCGACTAAACACCCAATCACCCATATCGATGATGATTGATTCCACCTCATTTGAGGTAATTGAGGCAGCTCTTCAGCAAATTTCTGGTCGAGCTGTCATCAATTCCGTGAATCTTGAAGATGGGGAAAAGAGAGCAACAAGGATCATTGAACTCAGTAAACGCTATGGTGCTATGTTGGTTTGTCTTACTATTGATGAGGAAGGGATGGCAAAAACAAGTGAGCAGAAATTGGAAGTGGCAAAACGGATTTATAACCTTGCGGTTCACAACGGGGGGTTAAAACCTTCTGATCTTTTATTTGATACTCTTACTTTTACTCTTGGTAGCGGTGACGAAGAGTTTAGGAGAAGTGCCATCGAAACATTGGATGCCCTCAAAAGAGTCAAAGCGGAACTACCGGGTGTTCACACACTTCTTGGCGTTTCTAACTGTTCCTTCGGGTTAAAAACTGGTCTCAGACAATTTTTAAACTCTATTTTTCTCCACCACGCTATCGAGTACGGCTTGGATGTTGCTATTGTACATGCTGGGAAAATCCTACCACTTTACCAGATTCCAGAAAAGATCCGAAGGTTATGTGACGATCTCATCTTTGACAGAAGAGAGGAAAGATATGACCCGCTGGTAGAATTGGTTTCCACCTTTGAAAAGAGAAAAGTGACTGAAGAGATAGTAAGAATCAAAAAGAGTCTACCTGTTGAAGAACGTATAAAAAAGCGAATCATTGATGGTCAATCCTCCGGACTTGAGGATGATCTCAAGGAAGCTATGAAAACTTATGCACCGATTGAAATCGTCAACCGAATTTTATTAACAGGAATGAAAAAGGTGGGAGACCTATTTTCCTCCGGTGACATGCAGCTTCCTTTTGTACTGAAGTCTTCTGAAATAATGAAAGAAGCAGTGGTATATCTGGAACCGTTTATGGAGAGATTAAAAGAACTGGCTCGGGGTAAGATCGTTATTGCCACGGTGATGGGAGACGTTCACGACATCGGTAAGAATCTTGTGGATATTATTCTCACAAACAACGGATACGAGGTAATCAATCTCGGCATAAGACAGCACATTGATGCTATTCTTGATGCGTGGAAAAAATCAAATTCAAATGCAATTGGTATGAGTGGCTTGTTAGTGAAATCCACCCTTGTGATGAAAGAAAACCTGGAAGTGATGAATGAACGAAAGGTATTACCACCTGTAATTTTAGGAGGCGCCGCTCTAACACAACAATTTGTGGAAGAAGAACTTTCTCAGGTTTATCAGGGAAAAGTATATTATGCAAAAGATGCTTTTGACGGGCTTAATTTTATGGATAAGATTTGCGGGATAAATGCTACAGATCTTGAGATCGGTTGATCTTCATAATGCAAGGACAAAAAGTTATAAGTACGTATGGAAAACATTGAAAAAAGTGTAGAGGATACTGGTAAAAATATTGCCATAAAAGATTTAATACCCTCGCCACCTTTCTGGGGAACACGGGTTGTAAAGGGAATACAAATAGATGATATTTTCTTCTATCTAAACAAAAATGCTCTGTTCCGGCGACAGTGGGGATTTAAAAAGGGGAGATTTACCGATCGTGAGTATAAAAGATTGATTGTGCAGGAGGTTGAACCCATACTGATAAGAATGAAAACATTGGTGCGAAAGGAAAATATTCTGGAGCCGAAAGTCGTCTATGGTCACTTCCCGTGCCAATCCAGTGGGGAAGATATAATCGTTTTTGATCATCCTGAGAACAAGAATATCCTCACAACCTTTACCTTTCCTCGACAATCCAGCGGGAAGTATCGTTGCATTTCGGACTTTTTTATGCCTCTGGAGTCCGGGGTGATGGATACGGTAAGTTTTCAGCTTGTTACTGTTGGAAATAGAGCAACGGAAAAGGCTCAGGAACTTTTTAAGGAGAATCATTATCAGGATTATCTATTTTTACATGGACTTTCTGTAGAAATGGCGGAAGCTCTTGCAGAATACTGGCATAAAAGGATTCGTAGTGAGTTGGGAATTGATGATGAGGACGCCAATGAAGTCAGGAAACTGCTTACCCATCATTACCGGGGGACCCGTTATTCTTTTGGTTATCCTCCCTGTCCTAACTTGGAAGATCAGACAAAGCTCTTTACACTATTAGACCCGGCACGGATTGGAGTAAGCTTGACGGAAAAATATCAACTTGTTCCCGAGCAGAGTACCTCAGCCGTGATTGTTCATCATCCGGAAGCGAAGTATTTTTCAATTTAGCACCCTAATTGTTTTCGTAATTCTCCCGGATTTCTTTCTAATTTTTCGCTATGAAAAATGAGCTTAAACTAATGGAAACTGCTGCCAGGAACGCAGGGGCTATCCTTCTCAAATACTACAAGTCTCACTATGAAATTTATGACAAAGGATACCACAATCCCGTCACGACAGCAGATTACGCATCAGACGGGTTTTTAAAAGAGACATTAATGGGTGCTTATCCAGATTACGGCTGGTTATCGGAGGAAACTGCCGATTCTCCAGAGCGATATGACAAAGATCGTGTTTGGGTGGTGGATCCCCTTGATGGAACAAAGGAGTTCATCGAAGGGATCCCTCATTTTGTGGTGTCCATTGCCCTTGTAGAAAATGGTCAGCCGATTCTGGGGGTACTGTACAATCCGGTGACAGAAGAACTGTTTGTAGCAGAAAAAGGGGAAGGTGCTACTCTGAATGGTAAGTCCATCACCTGCTCTAAGGAAACAAACCTGGCGAATTGTGTGGTTCTCAAAAGTCGGTCTGAAACAAGAAAGGGTTTGTGGGATCCGTATAAAGACAAATTCAAAGAGTTTCGCTCAATAGGGAGTGTGGCATATAAACTGGGATTGATGTCCGCTAACAAGGCGGACCTGTTTGTAGCTTTGCGGACAAAGTATGAATGGGACATCTGCGCTGCGCATTGTATAATTCGTGAGTCAAGAGCGATACTTCTTGATCTTAACGGAAACGATATTCGTTATAACAAGGAAAATGTTGCTATTTCACCTGGCATTATTGCAGGAAATCCAATATTAGTTAGGAACTCACTACATCTTTTCAATTAAATCGGAACTTAACTCATTTTGCGGGATAGATAAATTCCAGAAATAGTCGTAGAAATGGTAGACCTTCATATCCACTCAACCGCATCTGATGGCAGTCTTACACCAGCGGAACTTGTATTTGAAGGGAAGAAACTGGGGCTTGAAGCCATGGCTCTTACCGATCACGACACTGTCGGTGGAATTGAGACGTTTTTGTTGACTGCTGAAAGCGAAAATCTCACCGCTATACCGGCTGTGGAAATTGGGGTAGACTTCTTACCCGACTCGCTGCACATCCTCGGTTATTACATTAACCACTGGAACGAGCAACTGGTTAAGGGACTTGAGGAGATCAGGAAAAGTCGAAAGGAAAGAGCCCCCAGAATGATAGATAACCTGAGGAGATATGGGTTTGATATTACCCTGAGTGAAATTCTCGCTGAGACAAGTGATGATTCTACCGTCGGGAGGTTTCACTTTGCCCGGGCGATGGTAAGGAAAGGTTTTGTGAAGGACCCAAAGGAAGCTTTCGATAAATATCTATCTGCCGGCACTCCCGGTTATTATCCGAGAAAAAAAATACTTCCCTGTGAAGCGATTGAACTTATTTTGACAGCTGGTGGACTCCCGGTTATTGCACACCCTAAATTTGTTGACACGGATACACCTGCAAAATTTGAGAAACTCCTCAGAGATCTGATCGAATGTGGACTGAAAGGGGTTGAAGCTTACTATCCAAAGCATACAAAGGAGGAAGAGAAGAGGTATATTTTCCTTGCATCAAAATACAACCTGCTTGTTACCGGTGGAAGTGATTATCACGGACCTGACTGCCGGAATTACAAGCTTGGTTATGGAACAGAGCTCGAGCCAATTCCACATACGATCATGGATGGTATTGAACAATGGAAAAAAGCCTCACTGAAAAAGAACCAACATCAACCTGAATTATAGTGTAGTAAAGATACCGAGAACACATAGGTAAAGGAGAATAGTGATGCCACATACGGAAAAGAATAAATTAAATCCAATGGCTGAAGCAGTCCGGAAAGCATACAGGGCAGGACAGGAAGATGAACAGCTTGAACCCCACGTGAGGGTGGATTCTTCAGGGAAACCAATTGGGATGGTTAAAGATGGGGACTATGTGATTTTCTACGATATCCGAGGTGAGAGGGAGGTACAAATAACGCGATCCTTTACTGAAACTGGGTTTGATATTTTTCCTGTACCTGAAATGAATGTTCACTTTGTTACAATGATTGAATACGATCCGAGCCTTGACACCAGAGTTGCATTTCCACCACAAGGAGCTGTTGAAGGAACGCTATCAGAGGTGGTAAGCAAGGCAGGTATGAAGCAGGTCAAGATTTGTGAGTCGGAAAAAGCAGTGCATGTCTGTTTTTTTCTGAATGGGAAAAGGCACGATACTTTTAAAAATGAAAAAAGAGTGGTCATAGAATCTCCTCGGGATGTCCCCACTTTTGACCTGAAGCCGGAGATGAGCGCTGATCAGGTTGTTGAAGTCACCCTTAGTGAAATTAGAGACAAGAACAATGATCTGATTATTGTCAATTTTGCCAATGTAGATGTAGTGGGTCACACAGAAGACCGTGAACCAATATTAAAAGCTGTAAGTGTTGTTGACAACAGTATTGGCAGGACAGTTGAAGAAGCGTTAAAGGAAGAAATGATTGTTCTGGTGACTGCTGACCACGGAACGGTGGAAAAGTGGTATTACCCTGATGGTACCATTGATACAGGCCACACGGATAGCCCGGTTCCGTTTATAGTTATCTCAAATTATCTGGAAGATAAAGATTTTACGATCCCACAAGGAAAAGGTCTTATCGATGTTGCTCCGACTGTATTAGAGATTTTAGGTCTTGAATATCCTGCGGGGATGGTGAGCAAATCCCTCATAAATAAGGAAGCCCTTTACAAACTGACAGGAGGAAGAAAACGGAACAGAGTCCTTCTGATCATCGCCGATGGTTGGGGATATAACAAGAACAGTAAAGGAAACCTAATTGCTGAGGCGGATACACCCGTTATGGACCGACTACTTGGTAAATATCCATCAACCACACTAATTGCAGCAGGGGAAGCCGTTGGTCTGCCTGTCGGAACAGTGGGCAATTCAGAAGCGGGACATATGCACATGGGTGCCGGAAGAGTCATTTACTCAGACAGAATGAGAATAAACAGGTCCCTCGAAGATGGCACCTTCTATAAAAACAAGGCTTTTCTGGAAGCGATACATGGAGCGGAACGAGATGGAACCCGCCTGCACCTTTATGGGATAGTATCCTTCTACAGTTCACACGGTTCTGTCGAACACCTCGAAGCGCTCATAGATTTGGTGTCGCAGGAAAATGTACCAGAGCTTTACATCCATTCTCTCCTTGGAAGGAGGGGCGAAAGACCGGAGAGTGGTGCTCTTTACATAGACCGTGTTGAAAGAAAGTGTAATGAAGTTGGTTTGGGAAAACTGGTCACTGTGACAGGGAGATACTGGGCTCTTGATAGGGAACAAAACTGGGACAGGGTGGAAAAGGCATATCGAGCTATGGTATATGGTGATGGGACTCCTGTTTTGGATGAATAGCTTGTGTGTGAAGTTTATAGTAAAAAAATACTGATAGTTATTCTTTTAATCTTGATTTGAAATTTCGCTTTTGAATTATTAGACTTATACAATCTTTTTTGTTAAAGAACTTTGCGGAAGTTGAAGCTTAATGTTAAAATGGGTACACCTACTAACCTTCCGAAGGTTAGGTTTTTTCAAGTATTATTGCTATTATTCAAAAGCAAAAATTATTTACTTATTATACCTTCGGAAGGTTTTATTTTGGCGAATGTGTTATCATTAACTTCCGCAAAGTTTTATGAGAAATATGAGTAAAGACAAATATCCCGAGAGGGCTATAAGGTGTCTAGACCATGGCTTCATCCGCTTGGTAGACAGCATGGGCGGGGATGATGCCATTGTGCAGGCTGCCAGGGTAAGCTATGGAAAAGGGACAACAAAAGTGAGCCGTGACCGGGCGCTCATTCGGTATCTTATGCGTCATGGACATACCACACCGTTTGAGATGGTCGAACTCAAATTCCATTGCAAAATACCGATTTTTGTAGCACGGCAGTGGGTTCGGCATCGCACTGCTAATATCAATGAATACAGTTTACGCTACTCTGAAGCAAGGGATGAGTTCTATATCCCGGAAAGGGGCGATATTCATTTCCAGAGTAAGTTTAACGTACAAGGACGGGACACGACTGAAGCCCCTGAAAGTCTGAAGGATAAGGTTATTGCGTATTTCAAAGAAATGTCTGACAGAAGTTTTAAAATGTATAGTGAATTGAATGAAGCTGGTATTGCTCGTGAATTGGCACGAGCCATTCTGCCTGTCAATATTTATACAGAATGGTACTGGAAAAACGATCTCCACAATATATTTCATTTTCTTCAACTTCGAATGGACAACCACGCCCAGTACGAAATTCGGGTATATGCAAATGCTATGGCTGAGTTAGTGAAAAGTATAGCTCCGATTGCTTATAAGGCTTTTGAGGATTACGTAATAAATGGTATGAGATTTTCGAGGTTTGAAAAAAGCCTGCTTTCAAAGAGACTTCCTGAAAGTGCGCTAGAAGATATCCTGGAGGACATAGCCTATAAAATAGTGGCAACCTTACATCGTAGTAAACCACGCTCTGAAACTGAACTTTATGAGCTTTATCAAAAGAATGGAGGTAACGACAGTCAGACAGATTTTGATCTGAAGTGGGCTGCCAGTGAAATCGAAGCCGGGAATGTGTTTGAACTTCGGGAAATCCAGAGGAAACTGATAGAACTTAAATAAATGTGATTATACCCATTTTTACAATAGGATGTTGCACGACATGGATTGTTTGAATATTTAACTCATCATTTACGATAACTCAAGTTTCGCACATCATAAGCCTATGAGATTTAGACAGATAATCAATAGCCCAGTCGTTTACGCTCCTATAATCAAGGGAGAAACGCCGTGAACGGCGTATCCGCATTTGTGTCCATTCATATCCCAGCCCTGAAGGACTGGGCTAAGGATATGAAGGAGCAATTTTCCG
>JACNLN010000058.1 GCA_014381485.1 Fidelibacterota bacterium | reverse complement strand
ATATATGATGGTCTTGATGGTGATGCCATTTCTTCTAATTCACTTTATCTTGAGGATAATCGAACCTTGATTTATTGGGAGGATAAAAGAGGTGGAGGAGAGCACCTGCAAACATATGGTCAGATCATAACCTCAGATTACGATAATTTTGGTGAATATAACGGTGTAAGATTAAGTAAAAATGATTATCAAGAAAATCCTCAAGCAGTCAAGGTTGGCAATCATATTTTTCTCAATTACCAGAGTACGGACGAATGGGGTTCTTTAACGCAAACATATCAAATTCTCGATTTGAACTTGAACCTGATTGGTGATACCAGTGGCACCCTTGTGTATCAAAATCCTTACGGATTCAATCAGGAATATTCCCAACTCACAACTGGAGCAGATGGTTTTGTCTATCTGGCATTTTCCGATATTCGTGCTTGGGATTATGATGTTTATGTGCAGAAATATGATGAATGGGGAATACCGCAATGGGAGGATGGTGGTGTTTTATTGGCAGAGATGCTCAATGATGATATCGTTCAATCAGTTGAACCCATGTTAGGGGGTGGCTGTATCGTTGTATGGTGTGGAGGTGAATGGAATGATCTCAATATTTATACTCAAGCAGTAACTGGTGGTGGAACTATCCCTGATGGCTGGAGTAGTGACCCTCTTAATGTCTGCACAGAATCCGGTCACCAATATAATGTAATAACATTAGTCACAGAGAATGGAGTATTTTGTATCTGGGAGGATAGCCGAAACGGGAATTCAGACATTTTTGCTCAACTCATTGGTTACGATGGTAACCTCGCCGGGGTTGAAAATGGCTTTACCATCACCGAACAAACTAATGACCAGTTGAACCCAGCCCTGGGATACAATTCAAACGAAAATGAAATATTAGTCTGTTGGGAAGATTTTGTAAGCGGGTCTGATTTTGATTTACTATGCCAATCAATTGATATTGATAGTTTAACCATCACATCCGAAATCGTGATTTCCGGCGGACCGGGAGATCAAACATCTCCCAATATTTTCCTGAATCAAAACGATTCATACATGATAACCTGGGAAGATTCCCGAAGTGGTAGTTCAACCGATATTTACTACCAAGAAATGGATACTTCCGGATTTATATATGAAGATGGCGGAATCGGCGTATGCGAAGTGGAATTTCCCCAGCAATATCCTGAGATTAACATTTACTCTGAAACAGATAATTCATACGTCATCTTTTGGGAAGATATGAGAAGTTCGGGTAAGGAGGAACTCCGAAATATTTACGCTCAATCCATTTCTGTTTCTATGCCTTTTTTTAGCCATAATATATCGTTAACAGGAGGTTGGAATATTTTCTCAACCTATCTTATTCCAGAGGATGTAGATATAATGAGTGTTGTACAACCATTGATAAATGCCAATAATCTTGATAAAGTGCTCGATGAGGAAGGAAATGCCATTCTTTATTTTTTCGGAAACTGGGTGAACAACATTGGTGACATTGCTAATACAGAGGGTTACTACATCAAGGTCAATGACGATATTAATTTGACGATTGAAGGTACTGCAGTAGAGTTACCGTTTGAGATTGATCTTACTACAGGGTGGAACATTATGGGATATCCAACAGAAACAGCTCAGGATGCTCTGACTGTTGTTCAGCCATTGATAGATGCAGAGAAGCTTGATAAGGTACTCGATGAAGCAGGGAATGCGATTCTATATTTCTTCGGGAACTGGGTAAACAATATTGGAGACTTTGAGGCAGGAGAAGGTTACTATGTGAAGGTGAGTACGACTACATCCTTAACCATAAGTGCTCCGATACTGGCGCGAGTTGAAACCATCACGGTTGAAGATGTGAGTGAAAAGATTCTTCCCTCCCATTTCACGCCAGTATATACAGGCAATCCTTTTATGCCAATGGGGATATACGTCGTTAGTATCGAGTTCAGTAATATTGACCTTGAGACAGGCGACGAGGTAGCGATTTTTGATGATGAATTGTGTGTAGGAGCCACTGTGGTGGAAGGTGAGATATCAATTGCCAATCCTCTGGTGATTATCACAAGTATGGATGATGAATGTGGTATGCCCGGATTCAGTGAAGGTAGCCCCATCAGTTACCGAGTATGGGATACTAATGTAAATAGAGAATTGCTCATTACTGAAATTACAAGTTATGATCCTGCCAGTGGGAAAAAACTGAGCACAGAACCAACATTTGAGAGATTAGGCGCTATTGCTATAGGTTTTAAATCTTATGCTAGCGGTACGGAAATGACAACGATTCCAGAGTCTTTCGTGTTACACCAGAATTATCCCAATCCTTTCAATCCAATCACCATTATTAAGTTTGATTTACCAGAACAATCCCGCGTTATCCTTACGATTTATGACTTGAGGGGAAGAGAGGTGAAGCATTTGGTGGGTGGTGAAGTGGCGAGTGGTTATCACCAAGTTATCTGGGATTCGAAAGACGACTCTGGCAGACCTGTGAGTGCTGGACTTTATCTCTATCGAATTCATGCCGGAAGTTACATTCAAACGAAGAAGATGCTGACAATCAAATAAGGACTTGTCCATCGTATCCACCAGTCGGCGGAGAAGATTGATGCTATATATTAAACAAGAAGAATGTATTTATCCCATCGATTAAGAACTTTTTTCAGTTTGCTGACCTTCATCTCTCTTTTATTTAACACTTTATTGTTTTCCCAGAGCCCACTCTCTGAAAGATATCATACTTACGAGGAGATCCAGGAACAGCTGGAAATCTGGGATGAAGATTTCAGCGATAGCGTAGATATCTATCCGGGGAGTGGAATCATATATCATCTTGAGGAGATTGGTTTTTCCACAGAAGACAGTTTGCCCTTCTGGGGAGTTAGATTATCGAACGATGCAGACACCATGGAAGATGAACCCGGGGTTCTGTTTTTAGGGCAATGTCATGCAGAGGAGATATATGGAGTCGAAATCACTATGGAATTGATAGATTGGTTCCTCCATCCACTGGAACATCAGACTTTCAGTCAGAATATGATGGCAATTCTTCAATCCTCTGAAGTCTGGGTGATTCCAACCTACAATCCCGAGGGACTACAGGTTGTACATGGATATGAATCTAATGGGGACTGGCTCCAGGATGTAACTTTCAGGAAAAACAAACGAGATGTAAATCAAAATGGTTTGTTCGATTTTGTGGAAGGCGTGGGGAATGATTCCGATGGTGTTGACCTCAATCGCAACTACGATTTCAACTGGATTTTTGGTGACGATAAATGGGTAGAAGATATTGGAAGTGGAAGCTATCAGGCACACTATGATTACTACAGAGGTGAAGCTCCATTTTCTGAGTCTGAAACACAAGTAATCCGGGATTTTGCTATCGATAAAAACTTTTTGCTTTCGATTGCCTACCACAGTTCACGATCCGGAAATGTGAGTGAGGAGGTGATTTATTCCTGGTTATGGGAAGAAGATAAAAGTTCCCCGGCTTACTCTGTCATATCGTCTATTGCCAGCGATATAGCAAGTCTAATCCCTAAAGAGGTGGGTGCTGGCTATTACTTGCCTGTTGCAGGTGTGTCTCTCAAAGGGAATGCCCACGATTGGTTTTACACTCAAACAGGCTGTATTCAATTTCTGATTGAGGTCGGCACGGAAAATATGCAACCGGATAGCGCATTGATAGAAGATACTATTGAAAGAAACCTGCGAGGTGCTTTCCATCTAATGAATCGGGCAATTGGATATGGAATGGGAGAACTGGGGGCAGATGCTTATCAGGTAACGGGTGTCATTTCAAATTCTGAAACTGGCGAACCTATGAATGCGATTGTTAAAATATTAGAATTAGATGGACCCATGCTTGAACCCCGTTATACAGACGATTATGGACGATACCGAATATTGTTGATTTCTGGTACATTCACTTTAAATGTTTCCTGCAGAGGTTATGAAAGTCAAAATGTTGTAATTTCTCCAAGTATCAGTACTATCACCGAACAAAATATCCAGTTAGTCCCCCTTCCAACTCATGCACTTAACGTTAATTTTACCACACCATCACCATATAACGAACCCGTCATTGTAGTAATAAATGACCAATTCGGATCAGACACAAACCTTGTTACAACGGGAAATTATCAAACCGAATTACCCGAAAATCAATACAATATTACAATTTTGGGAAACAGCTTATTTCCACAATTCTTTGCAATTGATCTTGATACAACGATATCGTTAGACGTTGAATTAAATTGGTCCGAAGTAGTGTTTGCTGAACATTTTACCAATCTGGATAACTGGTTTGTGGAAAGTGGGGACTGGACTATTGAAAACGGTTCACTAATTTCACAATCCGATTTGACCTATCCAAAAACTGCAATATCAATTATTTCGAATACGATTGATATTTCAGAATACGGAAATCTTGCGATAGCCTTCCGTCTTCAATACGAGCTTGAATGGAAAAATGACAGTGCTTTTGTTACATTGATTGGAGAAAACGATACAACGGTCATTTATTGGGATAATCAGAACTGGATACCACATACTGAATATTTTCCGATACCATTCATATCCGATTCAATAAAAATACAAATTGGAATTTTACCTGATAGCACAGTGGAATATCGAGGTTTACAAGTGGACTATCTTTCAATCATTCACGAAACAGATGAAAACAAAATCGCAGAAGGGTGTTCGTTTATACCATCTAACTATTCTTTGAGTCTGCCACATCCCAATCCTTTCAATCCAGCCACAAAGCTTATTTACGGAATACCGGAAGCCACCGAGGTATCCATTAGTATCTATGACGTACTGGGACGGCAGGTGGATCAACTGTGGCTGGGGGACCAAGAACCAGGCTACCACAGCGTAATCTGGAATGCTAAAGAGTTTACCAGTGGGATTTATTTTATTAAATTTAATGCGGGAATTTTCAGTCAAATTAAAAAAGTCACATTATTAAAGTAAAAAATGCCAAATTACTCTAAAAAATTAGTTCTTCACAATATCCCGTACCTGAATGATACCTGTCAGGCTCCCGACTGAGAGAAATGAATTTGTATTCAGAAATAGTCC
>JACNLN010000233.1 GCA_014381485.1 Fidelibacterota bacterium | reverse complement strand
CATCCTATGAAGATCGAAGTCCGTTTCAGGGATGAGTGGCGGGTGTATCACGTGTTAAAACTGGCTGTATCAAAAGCGATTGCGGATATTTTAAAAACAATACCGGATTTCATCCCTGATACGAAAATTTCAAAGGGAAAGGTGGATTCAAGACCAATCCCAGGGCAAGACATTCAGCTCACTGAACGACAACAATCCATGATGAGATTTATCCCGACTTCCACTGGGAGACAGGATGTCGAGAGAGCAAAAGATTACGTAAGAACTTTTTCCTCACAAGAATCTGTCGAACAGCTTTTTGATCTGGAAAATATCTGGCAGGTTCATAGTAAGTATGTTGTTTCTCCCATCAAAAGTGGTTTGGTAATTATTGATCAGCACGTTGCCCACGAGAGGATTTTATATGAACAGGCAATGGAAGCCGTGGATGGAAAAGCTCTGGCAAGCCAGACCCTGCTGTTTCCACAGAAAGTCGAGTTTCCACCGGATGATTTTTCCATTCTGCTGGAACTTCTTCCCTACCTTCAAAAGATTGGATTTCGTATGAAAGAAAGTGGCGAAAACAGAGTTGAGATAGAGGGTGTACCTTCGGAAATGGGGTGGGGAAATGAAAAAGAGATTCTGAAGGATATCATCGATTATTATCAAGATCACCACAAAGAATATGCCTCATTTCGAGAAGCTATAGCTATCTCGTTTGCTTGCCGAGCTGCCATCAAAGCGGGAGATACTCTCTCAAAAGAAGAGATGCAGACGCTTGTAGACCGGCTCTTTGCCACTAAACATCCATATTATTGTCCCCACGGTCGACCGATCATTATCAACCTAACATTAGATGAACTGGATAAACGGTTTGAGAGAAAATAATTAAAGAGAAATAATCGTAATAAATTTATTTAAATTAATAATCTTTGTGACTTTTAACTGTTTTGTAGCGGATAATTCCCGTTAGTTTAATTGCAAGAACAATCTAAAATCAAAAATTTATCTCTTTTAGCGCTAACATAGATGGATCAAAAATCGAAAATTCCTCTCGTCATTATTGGACCGACAGCCTCCGGGAAAACGAAGGTAGCAACTGCATTGGCAAGAGAGCTAAATGGTGAGGTATTAGGACTCGATTCCCGTCAGATTTATCGGTACTTGGAGATTGGTACTACTCAGCCAACCAGTGAAGAACGAAAAGAGATTCCTCACCATCTTTACGGGTTTCGTAATCCAGATCAGATGATCTCTGCTGGTGAATATGCAAAATTGGGCTGGGAAAAGATTGAGGAAATTTTTGAACGGGGGAATCTCCCTATTTTTTGCGGTGGGAGTGGACTTTACTATCGAGCTCTGACCCAGGGCATTTTTGAGGGAAGCGCTACCAATCTGGATATCAGAAAAAAACTTAAGGATAAGTTGGAGAAAGAAGGTTCATCTAAATTATTAGAGAAACTTCAAATAATCGATCCTGAATATGCAAAGATCGTCCATCCTCATAATCATAAGAGGTTGATTCGGGCACTGGAGATTTATGAAACAACCGGTTTGTCACCTTCGGAACACTTTAAGCTGCAAAAAGGAAAACAGGTGAGATATTCATTTTTTTCAGTATACCTAAACTTAGCGTTGAACCATCTCCAAAATCGAATTGAACATAGAACCAGATATATACTTGAGCAAGGATGGATAGACGAGGTTAAGTTACTGATCGAACGGGGTTATTCTGTAGAAACTCATCCAATAGACAGTCTTGGATATAAACAGATCATTAGTCATTTGGAGGGAAAGCTTGGTTACGATGAGATGGTTGACGAGATTGTATTAAAAACAAGACAGTATGCGAAAAAACAGATCAAATGGTTTAAACGAGAAGATATTAATCTCATCATCGATATTATTGATAACTTCTCCACAAATGATATCGTGAAAATAATTGTATTAGAGTATAAAAAGCATTTGAGAAGAGATTTATAATCGCTATATTTTGATAAGTAAAATGTCCTTTAAACCTGTCCAGAGAGAAGGTAAGGGGAAAAATGAAAAAAGGTGAGAAAAAATAATGTTCCTCCAGTGATGGAGGAATTTTTTTATCTGGTATGACACAGCCAAAACAGATTCTGTTACTTGATGAAACAAAGATAGATCGTACTATAACCCGCATCTCTCACGAGATCGTTGAAAGGTTTCCCGAATTAGAGAATATTGCCATTATCGGTATTCGCACCCGGGGAGAGTTCATAGCAAGGCGGATTGCAGAGATAGTAAAAAGCATTACTGGGAATGAGATTCCTATTGGGTTTGTAAACGTGACTTTTCACCGGGACGATTTTCGTGAACGCCTTATTCAACCTCAGGTAAAAGGGACGGATATTCCATTTTCCATCGACGGACTCGCTATCATTCTGGCTGATGATGTTCTTTATACAGGCCGTACCATTCGGGCTGCATTATCAGAAATAATAAATTTTGGCAGACCATCTGCAGTGACCCTGGCAGTTCTGGTAGATCGGGGACATCGGGAGATGCCTATCAAAGCCGATTTCGTGGGGAAGAACATCCCTACTGGCGACGCTCAGCACGTATATGTCAGAATGAAGGAAGTTGATGGTATTGATGGTGTGTACCTGGTAACGTATGATGAAGAATAAACATTTACTCGGATTGGTAGATTGGAATGCTGAAGATATTCAAACCGTTATTGATACCGCTTTTACTTTTCGTGAGATCCTTGAACGTCCCATAAAAAAAGTACCCACCCTTCAAGGAAAAACTGTTGTAAATCTCTTTTTCGAAGATTCCACCAGGACGAGAATATCGTTTGAGCTTGCCCAGAAGCGCCTTTCTGCGGATATGATAAATTTTTCAGCCGGTATTAGCAGTATCAAAAAGGGGGAAACGTTCAAGGATACCGCTCAGAATATCGAAGCGATGAAAATCGATGGGATTGTGATGCGTCACCCTACACCCGGGGCACCTCTTCATTTGACCAAATTTGTGGATGCTGTTGTGATCAATGCCGGGGATGGAACCCACGAGCACCCTACGCAGGGCCTTCTCGATATGACGAGTTTACAGGAAAAATTTGGGAAAATCCAGGGCTTGAAAATTGGCATCATTGGTGATATCACACACAGCCGCGTAGCAAAGTCTAATATTATCGGACTAACAAAACTTGGTGCCGAGGTAACTCTGTGCGGTCCGCCAACACTGATGCCGGTAAACGTGGAAAAGCTTGGTGTTACCGTTAATTATAACGTTGATGAGGTATTACTTTGGGCTAATGCCGTTAATATATTGCGCATTCAGAGAGAGCGACAGGGAGTAAGTTATATTCCTTCTATTCGGGAGTACAGAGCCAATTGGGGAATCACCCGGGAACGCCTGGATAGGATCGGGAAGGAAATTACCATTATGCATCCGGGACCGATGAACCGTGGTGTCGAAATTGATAGCGATGTAGCAGACAGCAACAATGCCATTATCCTGAATCAAGTTCTGAATGGGGTTGCGGTGAGGATGGCGATATTGTATCTCCTTTTGGGCGATAAGCCGAAAGAGGAAGATTAAGAAGGAAGCTAACCTAGAAAATTCACCAGAGAAGTACTAACCATCCTAATTTCCAGAATAATAATGGATAGAGAAATCATGACACAAAATAATTATGTAAAACGTAATTATGTAATTGGACGACCTTACGTTTTACATATTTACGTTTTATCGTCATTAGCAATCCAAATATTAAAATGACCAATTTACAAAATTACAAAGCTGATGAATTAATGAAGATAAATATCTACGAAAAATTCAGGTATAGGTAAGATTATGACAGCAAATCATTTACCAAAAAACCTTCTGTTAAAGAACGCTCGCATTATAGATCCTGTGAAGATGAAGGAGTTCGAAGGAGATATTCTGATCAGAAATGGAAATATCGAAGCTGTTGGGGTAGATCTTCCAGAAGATGGTGGAGAAACTATCAATGTTAATGGGAAAATTGTTACCCACGGATTTTGTGATATTCATGCCCATTTCCGTGAGCCAGGAAGGGAAGACAAGGAAACACTCGAGTCAGGCTCAAAAGCAGCACTAGCGGGAGGATTTACCACTGTTTGTGTAATGCCTAACACCGATCCACCCATTGACAGTCCGGAATCAATACGGTTTCTGGTGGAAAAAGCGGAGAATCTGCCTGTCAACATCCATCCCATGGGTGCTGTTACAATGGGACAGAAAGGGGAACACCTAACGGAAATGGCATCAATGATACAAGAAGGGGCAGTAGCTTTTTCCGATGATGGTGTTCCTGTAATGAATAGTGGTGTGATGCGTCGAGCCCTGGAATATGCAGCTCCCCTGGGAGTACCTGTGATCAACCACGCTGAAGACCTCACATTAAAGGGAGAGGGGCAGATTAACGAGGGGGATTGGTCCACGGAACTGGGACTGGCAGGAATCCCAGATGTGAGTGAATCAAGTATGGTCAGCCGTGACATTCAGGTAGCTGAATTTGTGAAAGGGCGACTCCACATACCTCACATCAGTTCACGAAAATCAGTGGAATTGATTCGATGGGCAAAGGAACAGGGAGTAAATGTGACGGCAGAAGTTACTCCTCATCATCTGTATTTTACGGATGCCCATCTTGTCAACTACGACACCAATCTTAAGGTAGCACCGCCTATCCGGAGCGAGAAGGACCGCCTGGCACTCATGACAGCATTAAAGGATGGAATAATTGACTGTGTGGCTACAGACCACGCTCCTCACACTATCGAAGATAAGGAAGCTCCTTTCGATTGGGCGCCCCCTGGAATGATTGGATTGGAGTCTGCCTTTGGTGCCGTCTGGAAGGTAATGTCTGGTGCGGGGTGCGAATTGATAGAAATTGTGAAGGGGTTCACCACAAAACCAAGAACGATTATGGGACTTGCAAGCGATCTTTTCCAGAAAGGAACACCGGCTGAACTGGTGATTTTTGACCCCGATGCAGAATGGGTATTCCAGGCAAAACACATCCACTCCAAATCGAGAAATACGCCGTTTATCGGGGAAAGGCTAAAGGGTAAAGTACTTACTGTGATTTCAAAAGGGATGATATTTCAATTTTAATCTATTTGGCATAAAATCGTATAGCTTGAGTTAACCTGCCTGATCTGTATTA
>JACNLN010000114.1 GCA_014381485.1 Fidelibacterota bacterium | reverse complement strand
ATCAAGAAGATAATCTCAGGTTTGGTACCACCTTGATATCTGTATCATCATCAAATCCGGCTTCCAGGTACTTTTCAGCTAGAAAGGCAACCATCTCAGCATTATCTGTACAAAGGTTCTTCTTTGGAAATAATACATTGTAACCCGTTAACATTTCTTTCGATAGAGAACGAAGTCTCATGTTCGCTGCCACGCCACCACCAATAGCAACAGATCTGATCCCGGTTAATTCCACGCTTTGCAGAAGTTTTGATAAAAGAATGTGAACAATAGCCCATTGATAACTCGCCGCAATATCCTTTAAATGTTTCCTGACGTACTCTTTTCCCTGATGGTGAACATAGTTAAGTAGTGCAGTTTTTAGTCCACTGAAACTGAATTCGATATCATTCGATTTTAAAAATGCCTGAGGAAAGTCTACAGCAAATTCATCACCCCCCTTCGATGCCTTTTCTATGGCTGGTCCTCCCGGATAGGACAATCCCAAAATCCGAGCTCCCTTATCAAACGCCTCACCGGCTGCATCATCTCTCGTTTCTCCTAAAAGTTGATAACATCTCAATCCGTCAACTCTCCAGATCTGGGTGTGACCTCCTGATATCAAGAGACACAGAAATGGGTAAATAAACTCTTGGCGGGAGATAATGTTCGCAAAAATATGTGCCTCAATATGATCAACCCCAATGCAGAGAATCTCCAGTCCACTCGCCAGTCCCTGAGCAAAACTTACACCGGTAAGAAGAGCCCCCATCAGACCGGGTCCCCGTGTAACTGCCACTGCATCCAGATCCCGGATTTGAATGTCAGCCTGTCTCACTACTTCAGAAACAGCTATGGACAGATACTTTTCGTGTTCACGACTTGCTATTTCGGGGACAACTCCTCCAAAAGCAGTATGAATATCCTGTGATGATACAAAGGAGGAAATGATCTCGCCATTATGACAAACTGCAGCAGCAGTGTCATCACAGGAGGTTTCAATACCCAGAATTATCACAATTGTATTTTTGTGACTCTGAGTTCAATATTTTTCGGAGAGAGATCACGCCACTGAATAATTTCCACGGGAACTTCAATATTGGGGGTATAATATACCTGTCTCGTTGTCCACTGTTTTGAAAAATCAAGATACACCTTTATATCGCCTGCTGTTATTTCAGCAATGTATTCGACTCCACCGGTAATTGTGAGCGACACAGTGGAAGGACTGGGAAAGACTCGGAGAGCCTCGGGAACGTTGATTATCTCCACTGGTACTTCACTGATGATTCGCTCACCAATACTTTGAATGTCCGCTGATATCTTGACAAACTGGTGTGATGAAGCCACAACTCTTGGAAAATTTAAATCAATCGGTATTGTGGTATTCAGCGGTGAGGTTAGATTTTCGAAAGATTGATCTTTGGTTTCAATAGAATCAACCTCCTTAATGATTTCCTCCGGTCCTGTCAATAGTATCTCCCCTGGAGTATATCTCAATTCTCCCACCTGGATGAACCCAGGAGCGACGTGAATTTTGGTAGTCACAATAACCCATACCTTTTTCTCCATAACTTCATCCAGGGAGATATGAATAGAATCAGGACGAACAACCTCAATGAATTCCAATTCAAAACCGGAAGGAACTACAACCTTTTGACTGTATTTGTCGTAATATTCATTCAGGTCGAAGTCGTAGGATGTACTTATTTTTTCCAGGTCTAATACCATTTTAAAATTCGATATGGATTTCAGGAGAAGCGTTTTTAAAATAGCGCGACCTGTCGCCTTAAATCTGACATCAGCTGTTGGGACGACTTCACCTTTTAAGGTTTTTCCCTCTTTAATGTTTCTTACTTCGATGGGCATTTCAATGATGTATGTGTACCTGTTTTCAGATATCACAAAAACCCACAGGATTGCTGCTAAGAAAAAGGCACCTCCCCATAGTTGTAAGTGCCCCTTTTTTAATCCGCTACGAATGTCTGAAAACTTCATAGCCATATTCATCTCAATTCATAATATTGATTTACTCATTCAGACCCTTTAGTTTCCTTAGAATCCCGTTTTTCATCCGTGATATCTACATCCTGGGATTTCTTCGATTCCTCCTTTTGGACTTCTGTCTTCTCCTCATCGATAGGTTCCTCTATGGGCTTTAAAATAATTTTCTTATCTCCCCGTCTGACATCGGTAACTTCTCCCTTTGTTGTTTCGCCTATCCGATATTGTTTCAACATCTTTTCCTTTTCTGTACTCGAAAACATCCTGGATGGAATAATTCCTTCCACTCCCATTTCAAGATCAAGAATGACCCCTTTATCCAGAACCCGGATCACTTTCCCTTCAACCAGTTTTTCCCTTTTGTAATAATTGCTGATCTCTTCCCATGGATCTTCACTAACCTGTTTTAGTCCAAGCGAGATACGCCGGCTTTTCCGAGATACATCCAAAATCTTCACTTCCACTTCCTGATTTTTATCTACCACTTCTTTCGGATGACGAATTACCTTTGTCCAGGAGAGATCAGACACATGAATCAACCCGTCAACTCCCTCCTCAAGCTCAAGAAAAGCTCCAAATTGTGTTAAGTTACGAACTATCCCTTTATGAACCGAATCCACAGGATATTTTTTCTCAATTCCATCCCAGGGATCGGGTTCAAGCTGTTTGAACCCAAGCGCAATTTTTCTCTCCTCATAATTAACGCTCAGAACCACTGCTTCAACTACATCTCCAAG
Organism: Fidelibacterota bacterium; assembly: GCA_014381485.1. Taxonomy (GTDB): domain Bacteria; phylum Fidelibacterota; class Marinisomatia; order Marinisomatales; family CAZVFT01; genus JACNLN01. The sequence continues at coordinate 2,488 of JACNLN010000114.1, read as the reverse complement.
ACTAACCATTTCAGAGGGATGATGAATATTTTTAACCCAGGACATTTCAGAGACGTGCACAAGCCCTTCAACCCCCTTTTCAATTTCAATAAACGCACCATAATTCGTCATACTTACTACCTTACCCTTGATTTTTGTATCTACAGAGTATTTCTCTGGAACATTATCCCAAGGATGTGGGGTTAACTGTTTCATCCCGAGAGATATTCTCTTTTTCCCTTCGTCAAAACCGATCACTTTTACTTTAATGCTATCACCCACTGAAACCATTTCTGATGGATGATTAATACGCCCCCATGAAAGGTCAGTCACATGGAGAAGACCGTCAACACCCCCAAGATCAATAAATACTCCAAAATCGGTAACATTTTTCACACGCCCCTCAACAACCTGTCCTACTTCAATTTCCTTAAGAAGAGCATCGCGTTGTTCCCGGATCGAATCCTCAAGCAGCGCCTTTCGGGAAAGAACAATATTTTTCCTCAACATATTCACCTTAACAATTCGAAATTCCATTTCCTCACCAACGTACTGATCAAAGTCCCGAACGGGATGAACATCAATTTGTGATCCTGGTAAAAAGCCCTGAATCATCCCGATTTCAACCACCATTCCGCCCTTAATTCGTCGGGATATTGTACCAGTAATAGTTTCACCTTTCTCATATTTTTCAACGATTTTATTCCATTCCCGTGTCCAATCTGCCTTTTCCTTTGATAGAACCGTTTGTCCACTTTTATCTTCAACCTTTTCAAGGTAAACCTCTATGACATCACCAATACTGGGTATCTTTCCCCCAGTAAACTCCTCCCTTGAAATGATCCCCTCTGATTTAAATCCAATGTCCATAATGATTTCCTTCTCATTATGACCAATTACTCGTCCCTTAATAATCCGTTCCTCTCCAAACTCAGCGAGAGTATCTTCATACAATTTCAAAACATCAGGTGGAACCACTTCACCAGAATCTTCCCCCGAAAATATCTGTTCAAACGGTACTTCTTTGACGTCATTGAATAAAGAATCATCGAGATAATCCTTCACGGTTACCTCTTCTGCTTCACCTTCCTCAGTTATGTCACCAGGCTCCTGTGAATATTCCTTTCCCTCATCTTTAGTTTCATTCTTAGAGGTTTCTTCTCCCTCTGATTCTTTCATATCTTGGGTAATAGTCTCATTGACTTCTTCACTTTTTTGCTGTTCTAACACCTCGTTATTTTTGTTACTCATTTATTTTTCTCTTCCTTACCTATTTTTAATCTCACTTGATTCACAATTATGTTGATTTGATCATTGATGGTCAGCGATGTTGTATCGATGACTCTCGCATCATCCGATTTCTTTAGCGGGGAGAGTCTCCTGCTGGAATCTTTTCGATCACGCTGTTTTAAATCCTCAACAATCTCATCTACTGATTGTTTAATTCCAAGCTTTTCCAAATCTTTCTGCCGTCTTTTAGCACGTGTTTCAACATTGGCAGAAATAAAAAATTTAAAATCAGCATCTGGAAAAACAACCGTGCCAATATCACGGCCTTCCACAACAGCATTTTTTCCTATAACAACTTCCCGTTGAAGCTGAACCATCTTTTTTCTCACCACAGATACAGCACTTACAGCACTGACATTTTGTGTCACGTTCAACCCCCGAATTGCTTCCGAGACATCCTCATCCCCAATCAGAATCCGTGATCCAGACTCGTCAGCAACAAGAGACAACTTTAACTCATCGAGGATAGATTCTATAGCTTTTATATCATCGAACTTCACACCAGCCCTGAGAAAAGCCAAAGTAACTGCTCGGTACATCGCACCCGTATCGAGATAAAGAAACCCCAATCGTTCTGCCGCTCCTTTTGCTGTAATGCTCTTCCCTGATGCCGCTGGTCCATCAATTGTAATAATCATTATCCATCTCCAAATAAAATATTCTCACTACGTAGACAGGGGTTGAAACGCACATTTCCCTATTTCAAAAAGCTTGAAAATTTACACAACTCATTGAGAAAAGGGAAATATTAATCCAGACCTGATTCATAAATTTAATTATCAACTCCCCATTAAAAAATATAGTAAACCCCTCGAAATTTTCTTCCCCTATCTTATCGTCATTTAATAACATTCAGAAACTTTTTTTATTTAATGAAACATTCATCCCGACCTGTCGGGACAGAGAAGGATGAAAATGTTAAATTATTTTCGACCACAATTAACCGCAAAGTACGCAATGTTCACGCTAAGGTCGTAAAGAAAATTTAATTATTCTTAGCGAACTTTGCGGTTAAAAAAGGTTGAGTATTTTCAGGAGAAAAATAAGTCTATTCAATATAGTAAATTGATATTGAAAACTAATCAAATACTCATTCTTTTCTTCTTATTTTTTCAAATTAGCAACTATTGTGGGGAATACACTCATTTATTTTGAACTATATGACCTTTTCAGATACGACTCATAAATTCATAAATCACTTTGTAGCCCCGCCCTGAAG
>JACNLN010000180.1 GCA_014381485.1 Fidelibacterota bacterium | reverse complement strand
TTCGACAATCAACTTAAATCCTTCAGCACCTATACCCTTATTTCTTATACCCTATACCTTATACCGTATACCCTATACCACATACCCTATACCTAACAACCTGTGCCTTTCTATCTACTTAGTCCAATTGAATGCGAAACTTGAGTTATTAACACAATCCTATGACCATTGAAATCCTCATATTTCTGATACTGATTGGTATCGTCCTCATTCTGTTTACCTTTGAGGTCCTACCCATTGATGTTACTGCTTTAACCTTTCTTGTTGTTTTACTGGCGACTGGGTATTTGAATCTGGAAGAGGCGATTTCCGGATTTAGTAATAAAGCTGTCATCACAATAGCGGCGATGTTTGTCCTCAGTCAAGCTCTGGTGAAAACTGGATTTCTCGAAGTGGTGGCAGATCGATTAAGTAAGATCGGTGGAAAGGGGCAATTATTAAGTTTTGGGGTGTTCCTTTTAACGGTAAGTCTAGTATCCGCTTTTATTAATAATACCGCTGCTGTTGCGATCTTTATTCCCCTTGCAATTCAACTCTCTCAGAGGTGGAGAAAATCCCCCTCAAAGGTTTTAATTCCACTCTCCTTTGCTGCCATTTATGGAGGAACATTAACCCTAATTGGTACTTCAACAAATTTGTTAGTTAGCAGTATAGTAATAGACTATCAGATTGATCCTCTTGGTATGTTTGAATTTACTGCTATGGGGTTAATCTTTTTAGCTGCTGGGACAGCTTATAATACCTGGATTGTTCCTAGAATTCTTCCTTCCCGTGCAGGAGTTTCATCACTAACCAGAAATTATCATCTGGCCCCTTACCTTACGGAATTTAAAGTTCCGGAAGATTCCCCTCTTATTGGATCGACATGTATAGAGAGATCACTTAACGAAAAATACGACGTTACAGTTTTATCTGTTATCCGAGAAAATAAGCGGTTTGACACAAATATCAGAAATATTAGGCTTAGGGAAAATGATATATTACTGGTACGTGGAACTCTTGAGAATTTTGTTAGATTTCGGGAAGAGGAAGAAGCCCTTCTCCTGACAGATGTTAAAATGGGACAGAAGGAGCTAACAGGAGATGAGAGTCTCATCGTGGAAGGTTTAGTAACCCAGAGATCCGGATTGATTGGAAAGACGATAAAAGATATAAACTTTCGAAAAAAATATGGCGCATTTGTTCTTGCTATCCGGAGAGAAGGACGAACATTGAGAGAGAAGATTGCCCATATTGTTCTTCATTTTGCTGATACTCTCTTGATATTCGTTCCTAAATCACGGTTAACTACCATAACCGAAAGCCCGGATATTGCTGTTTTGCACGAACACGATATCCAACTTCATAAGGGAAGGTTCTGGTGGCTTGCTATTGCTATCATTCCGGTCATTATGCTGTCTGCTGCCATGAATATATTTGATATTTTAGTAGCAGCTCTCATTGGTATGGTAATTCTCTTAGTAGTTAGAGCAATTACAATTAATGAATCTTATAGCGCGATTAACTGGTCAGTCATTATTCTTATCGCTGCGTTTATTCCTGTTGGCATTGCTATGGAAAAAACAGGGACAACAGGTCTTTTAGGTACGTCAATTGCATCTATTGGTGACCAATTCTCATCTAACACTGCACCGTATGCAGTATTATCGGTATTATATCTTGTAACAGTTTTACTAACAGCGATAATGTCAAACACATCTGCAGCTATTGTATTAACACCCATTGCTATTGTGGTAGCACGGGAATTTGGCGTGGATCCAAGACCGTTTATTTTTGCTATCTGCTATGGTGCCTCCACCTGTTTTATGACTCCGATTGGGTATCAGACAAACCTTATGGTATATGGTCCGGGAAGATATCGTTTTATCGATTTTGTAAAAGTGGGATTGCCGCTAAATATTCTTTTCTGGATTCTGGCAACACTTTTCATTCCCCTCATCTGGCCTTTTTCAGGATCATAATTTATGGCAAAAATCGCACCGTCTATTCTCTCCGCCGATTTTTCAAATCTCACAATTGCCCTCAATCAGTGTCAGCAAGCAGGAGCAGACCTAATTCATATAGATGTAATGGACGGTCACTTCGTTCCTAATCTGACAATTGGACCTGTTGTTGTTAAAGATATTAGGAGAAACACTGATATTTCACTTGATGTTCATTTGATGATTGAGTCTCCAAAGCAATATATCAGCGAATTTGTGAAAGCTGGTTCAGATTGGATTACAGTTCATGTGGAAGCGTGTAAGGATGTCAAGCAGGTACTATCCAGGATTAGGAGTTTTGGGAAAAAAGCTGGAATTTCTCTTAGACCGGGAACATCACTTTCATCCATTGAACCCTTTTTGAATGATGTGGATCTTGTTTTATTAATGTCCGTGGAACCCGGGTTTTGTGGTCAATCATTTCTCCCTGAATCTGTGAACAGAATACAGAACGTGAAAAAGTTAATTGGATCAAGACCAGTGGAGATTTCCGTCGATGGCGGGATAAAATTAAGTAACGCAAAAAGAGTTATCGAAGCGGGAGTAGATATTTTGGTTGTGGGATCGGGAATCTTCCTTACAGACGACCCTGTCATTTCTATGAAAAAATTTAAATCAATAAAAGGATAAAGATATGATCATCTATTTAGGATCTGATCATGCTGGGTATGAATTGAAAGAAGCCGTAAAATCTTTTTTAAAGGAATTGGGATATGATATTGATGATAAGGGAGCATACTGGTACGATGGTGATGATGATTACCCTGATTTCATCCAACCTGTGGCAAAGGCTGTTGTTTCTAATCCGGAGAGTTATGGAATTATCTTTGGTGGATCAGGCCAGGGTGAAGCAATATGTGCAAATCGACTAATGGGAGTAAGAGCTGCTGTATATTATGGTGGTCCTGAAGACATCATCAAATTATCACGGAAACACAATAACGCCAACATTCTTTCTTTGGGAGCTCGCTTTATTTCAGAAGATGAAGCGAAAGAAATAATAAAACTGTGGCTTGAAGTTCCCTTTGATGGTAAAAGGCACGAACGACGGATAAAAAAAATTGATGAATTGTGAAGCTAACCCATATTTCTATTTTTTCTGCTTTTTTCCTTGTTTTTCCTATGAGTCTATCCCGGAAAGGGGTTAAAACCCCTCGAATTTTATTTTTCAATCTTAACCCCGCCCTAAAGGACGGGGCTAGTGATTTGTTCTATTTTATTATTTACGCTGATACTTACCCCGACAGTCGGAGAAACCACATTTTTACAAATTTGACTTTTTCGGAGTGAACTCTCCCATGTTTTCATCAGATAAAATTTCAACATTGTAAGAATATTATGCTGAATGAATTCATATATTGGCTGACTCAGAAACGGTGGCTTATTGTTGCCTTAATTATCGGTATTGTTCTTTATCTACTTCCGACGCCTGAGGGGCTCACTATTTATGGCTATCGCACACTCATTATCGTTGTGATAGCAATAATTCTCATTATAACTGAACCACTACCTCTTCCTGGTGTGGCTATCATGATTCTTATCCTCGAAGTGCTCTTTGGAATAACAACTGCAGATGAGACAGCAACCTCTTTCATGAGTGATGCTGTCTTTTTTATAATGGGATCGCTTATGCTGGCAGTTGCTATAGTAAGTCAGGGATTGGATAAAAGGTTAGCGTTGGGAATAATTCGAATAACAGGAAATAAAACATGGAGAATCATCGCTGGCTTTGTTACGATTTCAGCATTTCTTTCTTCATTTATTGGAGAACACACCGTCACTGCGATGATGATGCCGGTTGGTCTCTCATTGATTCGTTTTACGAATAAGGATCCTAAGAAGATTAAAAAATTGACAGCTCTTATCCTTTTTTCAATAGCATATGGTAGCGCGATGGGTTCTATCGGGACTCCATCCGGTGGGGGCAGAAATGTGATTATGATTGGTTACTGGTCAAAATTTGGAGTAGCGGATATATCTTATCTTGAATGGATGAAATATGCTTATCCCATGTTATTTATTGAGATTCCTTTAGCTGTAATAATTCTGTTTTTTACGTTCCGTCCTGAAAAGAAAATTTTGGATAGTGCTGTTCGTAAGCTTGTTGTGCAGGTTGCAAAGAGTGGAAAAATGACCGGAAAGCAGATATCTTCTATTCTAATTTTCTTTCTCGTTTTTCTTGGTTGGGTATTTATGAGTTCCAAAATCGGATTGGGAATTGTCGCTCTTATTGGGGTTTTTCTTTACCTTGTTTTTGGTCTCATTTCCTGGAGAGACCTTAATCGGAACACCAACTGGGGTGTGATTCTGTTATTTGGAGCGGCTATCTCCATTGGTTTAATGATGAATGATACGGGAGCAGCCCAATGGGTAGCGCATAAGGCAATATCTGGATTGGAGTCAATTGCGTCTAATGTGAGTGTCCTACGATGGTTGGTTGCTGTTTTGATTACGGGGACTTTGACAAATCTTTTAAGTAATGCAGCAACTATGGCTGTGATTGGGCCAATTGTTTTAAATATGGGAGGAGATCAGATCATTATTGGCTTTGCTACGGCAGTTGCTTCAGCCTTTGCTTATTTGACAATTGTAGCTTCACCAACTTGTATGATCATTCATTCCAGTGGATTGGTAAAATCTACTGATTATCTGAAAGCGGGATGGAAAATGTTCTTGATGTCTGTCGCGGTATTATTCTTAATTTCCAACCTTTGGTGGCCACTTTTAAATTGAAGATTGAAAATTGTATGTTTAAAATTGCATGGATAGAAATTAAGGAATATTAAAAATAATTGTGATTTGATGCATAAAACATTGAAAATTGCTCCGGAGGAGTCCCTTCGGTAAAACTTGTCAGGCTCCTTACTGATTGAACATTGTATATTGAAAAGATTTCAATCGTATGAATGAAGAAGAACTAAAAAAGCGTACAAAGGAGTTTTCCCATCGATGTGTTAAATTAGCTTTGGTATTACCAAAAACACGGTTGGGTAATCATGTTTCTGGGCAACTGATTCGATGTTCAACATCGGTAGCATCGAATTATAGAGCTTCTTGCCTTGCTCAGTCTAAAGCAAGTTTTATAGCCAAAATAAGTATTGTTCTAGAAGAAACTGATGTCCCGACAAGTCGGGATTGGTTAGAATTTATGAATCGTATCCGAAAAGGTAATTTTCTTCAAATACAATGACATTCTTACCAACTACACATGAATTATGCAATAATAATGGGGATACAAAGTTGTATCTGTTGAAGAATTTTATACCCGTATTCTGTAGTCCTAAGAAGAATGGATCCATTACCCACTTTTTCATT
>JACNLN010000182.1:3411-5305 GCA_014381485.1 Fidelibacterota bacterium | reverse complement strand
CTTCTCCCCCTTGAGGATTGTCCAGCTACCGACGGAGGGGGTCGTTTTAAAACAAGATTACCATCCCTAGGATCCTTCCAGATAATAATTTGTGATGAATAACTTTTTCAGAAATATACAGGAAAATTACCTATTTCAAAATCGCAGAAAATAAATCTGATCTTATTGCTTATCATAACGCTGATCGGTTTTTCAACAAAACTTTATTCAGGTCCAGCTTCCTACTGGGTAAACAATTCCCTCGGCGGCGTATTTTATGAGATTTTCTGGTGTCTATTGATACTTCTTTTTCTACCCAAAAAGTCACCATGGAAAATTTCATCTTCTATTTTATTAATTACCTGTATATTAGAATTTATGCAGTTGTGGCATCCTCAGTTCTTGGAATCCATAAGGAGCTACTTCATCGGTGCAACTCTTCTAGGGACTTCTTTCACCTGGTGGGATTTTCCATATTATTTTATGGGATGCGGAGTCGGTTGGTTACTGATGATTGTTCTACAAAACTCTAAAAAAAATTAAAAGATAAAAACTTCTCAGAATCGTCTAAAGATATATGTAAGCTGCACCACTTTAGAAAATTTGGATTACGATTTGTTGAGATTCTTTGCCAGGTCCATTCCCTTTTGCATAGCTCTTTTATTCAAGGGAATTAGGTGATGATGCCTTTCAGGAAGAACCTTATACAGCGCCTTAGTAGCAGTTGCAGGTTTGATCACTTTTTTAACAGCCAGGAACGCACCCAGCATAACTAAATTGATCACCTTCTGATTTTTTAGTTCCACCGCTGTTCTGGATGCAGGTATAGGTAAGGCAGTGATATCTGTGCGGGTAGGTGGATTAATAATACTGTCCTCCTCATACATCAGGAGTCCACCCGGTTTAACTTTCGGTTCAAACTTATCCAATGAAGGTTGATTAAATACTACTACCGTGTCAAACATAGAGACGATTGGTGAGCTGACTGGCTCGTCTCCAGTGATTACAATGCAGTTGGCTGTTCCGCCACGCATTTCGGGCCCATAACTGGGCATCCAGGAGACTTCTTTCCCCTCAATCATTCCACCATAGGCAATGATCATGCCCATAGAAAGCACTCCTTGCCCACCAAAACCAGCAATGATAATCTCTTCGCTCACGATTGTAAATCCTCTTTTTTCGGTACCTTCAAGTCCCCCGGTGGATAGATTTCCCACATCACTTCAATCATCCACTGATTCGATTCATAAGGTGTCAATTTCCAACCAGCGGGACAGTTAGATACAATCTCAATCAAACAAAGCCCCTTATTCAACTTTTGATATTTAAAAGCATTTGTAATAGCTTTCTTCGTCTTTCGGACTGCTTTAGCGTTGTGTACAGTCTGGCGGGTTACATAAAATGATCCCTGTAGCTGAGCAACTAAATGGGTAATATCCACAGGAGGACCCATAGTTTCTTCATCCCGACCATAAGGGCATGTTGCTGTTTTTTCACCAATGGGGGTTGTTGGCGCCATCTGACCGCCGGTCATTCCATAAATTCCATTGTTAATGAAAATAATTAGAAAATTTTCCCCCCGGTTTGCGGAATGAATTGTCTCAGCAGTACCGATAGCCGCCAGATCACCATCTCCCTGATAGGTAAATACATATTTATCCGGGAGAACACGTTTTATACCAGTAGCAACCGCAGTAGCCCTTCCGTGGGCAGCTTCATGCATATCAATATCCATATAATCATAAGCCAATACCGAACAACCCACTGGTGCCACCCCGATAGTCTCGCTCTGAATATCAAGCTCCTGAATTACCTCCATCAGAATTTTATGAGTGGTCGAATGCCCACATCCCGGACAGTAATGCATACGAACGTCCAGGAGTGTATCCGGTCGTTTATACACTAGGTCCATCAC
>JACNLN010000182.1:0-3056 GCA_014381485.1 Fidelibacterota bacterium | reverse complement strand
CGTCCATGGAAAAATACAGGAACTTTTCCCTCCACCGCCAGACGGACATCTTCGATCATCTGACCTGCATTCAGCTCCACGTCAAAGATCATCTTCACCTGATCTGCCAATTCTCTCAACCGCGGATATGGATAAGGCCACACAGTTTTGGGTCGAAACAGTCCCGCCCTGATACCTTTTTCCCTTGCCAGTTGGATGGCTTTCAAGGCAATTCTCGCCGCCAGACCAAATGCGGTAAACAATACCTCCGCATCGTCAGTTTGGTATTCCTCATACCGCATCTCTTTTTCCCGTATCTCCTGATATTTTCTCTGAAGTATCAAATTTTGTTCTTCCATCCGTTCAGGCTTCAAAAACAGCGAAGTAATAATATTTCTTTCACGATCGGGTGTTTTACCGGTAGTTGCCCAGGGTTTTGGAATTTTGTGTTTCTCCGGATCATAATCGGGAAACTTGACCTTTTCCATTCCCTGACCAAGAGCACCATCAGCTAAAATCATGGCTGGATTGCGGTATTTATCTGCCAGATCAAATCCCAGGAAAACAAAATCAGCCATTTCTTGAACAGTAGACGGAGCCAGAGCAATGATATGATAATCACCGTGTCCCCCACCTTTGGTTGCCTGAAAATAATCCCCCTGGCTGGGTTGAATAGTTCCAAGACCGGGACCTCCCCTTACCACATTAACAAGAAGGCAGGGTAATTGTGCGCCGCAAATATAAGAAATCCCCTCCTGCATCAGACTAAAGCCCGGTGAACTGGTAGAACTCATTGCTCGCGCCCCTGAGGCTGCTGCTCCATAAACCATATTTATAGAAGCAATCTCGCTCTCGGCTTGAAGGACAACTCCCCCTCTTTTTGGTATGTGAACAGCCAGATATTCCAGAATCTCCGATTGTGGTGTAATTGGATAACCAAAATAAGCATCCAGTCCAGCCCGAATAGCTGCCTCCGCTAAAGCCTCATTACCTTTCATCAATAACACTTCTCCCATCGATCACCTCCCATCAATTGTTACAGTCATATCCTCGGTTTCCCGATAAACCTCTGCAATGCTTGGCTTCTTTTTTCTCCGTTCACGATAAACCATAATAGCTGCATCTGGGCAAACAAGAGCACAGTTGGTGCATCCGGTACAATTATCCTGTACTACAATAGTATAATGATATCCTCGCTGATTCAGTTCTTCCGACATACCCAGAGTCTCCTGGGGACATTCATATACACACAATTCACACCCTTTGCATACTTCTATTGCAATCTTAACCTCACCTTTAATTTTTGCCACAATCTTCTCCCGTATCTAAAATTTCAAATAATATGGTCAATCAATAAAAAATATTTATCGCAAAGTTTACATAGTTCTTATCAATGGCGCAAATACTATCCCGGTTTATGGGTAATGTCTCAATAAGGGGGAGAAATTAATAATGATTCTGTCATTGCCTGCCTTGTCTGCAGACAGGCGAGGATCCTCCAATTGACCCCGTTTCCCGTAGGCCCCGGGCAGAGGATCCTGTTGGAGGACGCCTACGGAGCTGTGGAGCAATGACGGGTTCTTAGCATGCGTCCCTGCAACTGAGGGGGTACTTTAAAGAAGATTTTTATTGAATTCTTCGGATAAATAATTAATATTCCATTAGATTATATGAATTTTCTGCAAGTCATTGTGAGCTGTTTATATAAGGATAAGTGAGTTATTTTAGAAGGAGGGGAATTTGCTTCATTTGGGTTTATATCTTTGTCGACACGCAAACTTTGAAAACCTTTTCACTACCTGTTACAAGAATACATATCAGGAAGTAGTTTATCCGATTACCCAAAAGTGCGTCGCACGATCAATCAGCCTAATGACCAGTGACTAAAATATTGTACCTTTTTCACCTGAATTATTCACTAACGTTTCAATGATTAGCTGAAAAGTGTAGAAATATTAAGTTATTGAAAAACATAACCTGATTAATTAAAGTGAATAATTCGGGTAAAGTTTATTTCCAAACGTAATAAATTCAAATGGTTAGTAACCATTAAAAAAAAGCTGGTGAATTAATCAGGTTCAAAATAGCTACCTATCTGAGGCATTACGGCATAATGCCGGTTATTCTTGGAAAATTAATTAATCGTTATTACCCTACAAAATAAATTTAGATAAGCGCTATGTCCAGTACAGTAACTTTTGATACTCATGCTTTCGTAAAACAACTGGAAGCTTCCGGGTTTAGGGGGTTGAATATAAACGAATTAAGGTATTCAGTATTTTTCATTTTAACCCAAAGAATTACAAGAATAAGTAGTCTTCTTTCAGATTTGTATTCCACCCCCCTTACCGAAGAGCAGGCGGGATCCCGGATCAGTATTCTGACACAGGAAGTTTAAAGAAGTTATGCCTGTAATAAGCCGGTTTTTTGGAATTATCATCGCCATGTATTGGCGAGAACATGGCCCCCCGCATTTTCATGCAAAATACGGCGATCAGGAAGTTGTTGTTGAAATAGAAACTGGTAAAGTCTCTGGGAATATGAGTAGAAGAGCATTATCTATGGTACAGGAATAGCGGGAATTACACCGGGAAGAAATATTGAATAACTGGGAATTAGCAGGGCAAAGAAAGCCATTGATGCTAATTGAGCCTTTGGAGTAATAATTATGATTATTCATGTGAAAGAGGCAAAGTACATCGGTGATTATGTCATCTGGCTTAGGTTTAATGATGGCGCAATAGGTGAAATTGATTTAAAAGAAGAGCTGGATGGCGAAATTTTTGAACCATTGAAAAATTTTAACCAATTTAAATTGTTTAAAGTGGATCCTGATTTAAATACAATAGTTTGGGAAAATGGTGCGGATTTCGCACCTGAATTTTTATACAAAAAAATGAAAGTTTTAGCATAATGCATTTTATCCCCCCCCCCACGCTTATAATCACGTAATTCATCTATTATCTGCCACTTCGACTTCGCTCAGTGCAGGCACTTTAGCTGCGCTCAGCACGAGGGTATCGAACCGGTTGAGCATTCCAATGATGGAATTGTTCAGGCGGTTTTTTTATTCCCCT
>JACNLN010000224.1 GCA_014381485.1 Fidelibacterota bacterium | reverse complement strand
GCGATTCTGACAATATGCCCCTTTTCACAGCATCATAAATGTAGCGATCAGGATCGTCCTTCAGTAAATCCCATACCGAACGATCCCCTTCAAAAGCGATCCTGCACTCCTTCTTAGCCTCGTCGAACAGAAAGGGGATGATGGTATTTTTGCTGATATATTCGGTAATGTCTTCCTTCGTGTAGTAGGCACCCAGTTCTTTCTGGTTCACATACTTCTCAAAGATGTAACCCAATACATCGGGATTAATTTCATTATCTGCTCGCAATGGCCGGTCGTCCAGGTGCCACTGATACTCATCGAAGAAAGCGAAGAGCTTTTCGAAGGCTTCGTCCCTGATATCAATGTCAGCGTACTTTTTCTCTAACTCGTGTTCATCAAAGATGCCGCCGTTCAAGTACGGTATGTTTCCCAATAGGTGATCTAATTCCTTTCCACGCGGTTCCTTCTGATTCAAACCTTCGTGAAAGAGCCTGCGGAGAAAGAAACGGTAGAAGGAGTAGAACTTGTCTTGGCCAAACTTCGCTTGCATTTGAGCCAGCTTATCTCTGAGGTAATTGACGTTGCCATCAAGGAAAGACTTCTTTTGGATGAAGTAGATGAACATCAGCCGATTCAACATTACGGCGGAATACCACTGCTGATCATCTTCCTCTGCAATTCCTTGAATGAATCCTCTAAAATTCTTCTGCTGAGTTTTGAACTTATCATAAAAACGTTTGGTAACACGGTCCCTGTCGGCAGCATCACGCAACGCTCGCAAAACATCGAGAAGCCGCAGCTCTTCTTCGTCTTCAATATTAATCGAAATGTTGTCAAGCTTTTGGACAATTATTTCAAAAGACTGATCTACCGAAACAGTATCTTCTCTGTAACGAGCAGGACCTCCTGGTTTCCGGAAAACCCATTGCCAGACTTGAGTCTTATTGGTAATGTTGGGGAAAATGAGGAGGTGCTCGTAGACAATCTTCCGTAGGCGTGTTTCGATTTTCTGGCGGATATGGCGGTCTGGGAATTCTGTATCACCTTCAGGCACACAGGGAAATACATGGACGCCTCGCTTTTCCGCCACAGGTTCAAGATGGTAACTGTTTTTCTTAAGGTCAATCTGGACTGGCCCAGAAGTGGGATAGTCCCAGCCGATTTCTTCTATGAACATTTTCCTGAAATCATACGCTTTCAGGTGTTCTACAACGATGCTCCTGTTAATCGGCATGACTACTCTTCAATCAGTCCCATGGAACAGATTATCAGCTTGCAATACATGATTAAACAGCTCATCTATGCATTTGGTATTTTGTGTAAACAGCATTTCTTAAACTTTTTTCCACTTCCACATGGACAGGGATCATTTCTACCTATTTTAGGAACAGAACTTTCTATAGTTTGTACTTCACCACGTCTGTAGGGTAACCAAAACTTGTATATTTCAAGAACTTTATTAACAAGAGATTGTACCCAATCATCCTGAGATAGTTCTTTTAATTCTGGATTATTATCCAATTCTTTTCTCCCTTCAGGAGTCCCAAATAAGAGTATGGGTAATAAATAAAGCATTCCATCCTTATGATTAATCAGAGGTGCCCAGGACATTTTATCTAATTCTATGGCACGATTAAATCCCACTACCCAATCATCTATGATCGTTACTCCCTTAAACTCCGTGAATATTGGTTCAAAATAGTTTTCATGACTATGAAAAGTATTAACGATGGATTGGTAATGTCGTAAGATTAGTTCATGGAATTTCTGTGCCTGTTCATCGGAATCCCAAATCATTTCATTATCTTCTTTTCCGCCAAATATTTCGTCAAGCCAGACATTTGGCATAATTGTTTTAGGCCCAATTACGATACCTGTTAAAAAACCATCCAGTTCTTCAAGAAACATGCAATTCTCAGGAACTGAATCAGAAAGTAAAAACTCATCTAATTCGTTTAGCTCTTGTTCTGTTAGCGGTTTATTGATTTCCATTTATCTTTAGTCCCATTGAACAGATTATCTGCGGCTCTCCTTCAACATCATCTTCGTGGATATTGCAGAGCATGTCACCCTGGCTCAAGGTAGTTACCAGTTCAGCAAGCGTGAAATCATCAATACCGCTCTTTAGGTGTCGGTTAAGTTTGTCTATGGCACTCTGCTTTAAGGGATATTTATAGATTTCTTCCACTGCCTTGTGCAGTTCCGGTATATCCCAAATTGTTCCTATGTTATCCTCAAGGAATGTCTTGAGACGTTCATAGGTCTTAAAACGGGCACCGGACGGTCGGCCCAAATTGCCCCCTGCAAAAGTAACTGAACTCTGTTCTTCAATTATTTTCTTTACGCCTGCCTCCACCAAATCATAATGATCTTCCCTTCTTTCAAGGGCAGGCTCCTCAGGTCCACATTCGGCAGCTTTCAAAATAGTAAACTGTGATTCGGTAATAATTTTACTCTCTCCATCAACCCATGTAAGTGCGTCGGTCCCGCCGGCAGTTTTTACATAAATAAGTGCACCACCCAGTCTCTCTTCCGTGGCTTCATGGTGCTTTGTAGCGAAGCTGACGTTTTCAATAGCCTTAACGTTTTTCGCCAGTTTTGTGTCATCCTTAGTTGCTTTATTCCAGATCTCGTAAGCATAAGATGCAAGATCAACTTCAGTATCAGCAACATCGTCCAGAACACCCGCTTTTTCATTATACAGGTCAACGATTGTTTCAAACTTCTGGTCAGGGAAGAATTCTTCATCTGTTCCTACCACTTCGGCATTTTCCTGGAGTCGGCGTAAAAGTCTACCTCTCAGGTTGATGATCTTTTCTACACCCTCAGCGGGTTTAAAGGAATAGGAGAAAATCTCTTCAGACTTCTGACCAATTCTGTCTACACGCCCCACTCGTTGAATCAAGCGGATAATGGCCCAAGGCAGGTCGTAGTTCACTACAATATAACCGTCCTGAAGATTTTGACCTTCGCTCAGTACGTCAGTGGCAAGGAGAGCTCGTATTTCGTCCTCCGGTTTTACTTTGTCCCGTCTGTTGTTGCTTACGGGACTGAATCTATAGGCGATGGCTGTGGGGTTGTCGCTCCGTCCGGTGACACCAATAGCTTCCTTGTGACCACGATCCTTGAGTACACGTTCCAAATAGTAGACTGTATCCGCGAATTGGGTAAAGACGATGACTTTTTCGTCCTTGTGTTTATTCATAATTAGTGTTTCAAGAGCGTCAAGTTTTCTGTCTGTTTCCGCATTCCATTCAGGGCATATTTCAAGGATTCTCTTCAACCTCTTAGCATCGTCAAGCAGATGGTGCTTCAATTGATTTCTAAACAAATCTGATCTTATCCATTTAAAGCGTCGTTTGAATTGGCTTGCGTATACCGCATATATAGATTCTGCTCTGCTTCGAAAGGCTTCCTCAGAAAAGTTACTCGTATCCCCGTCTTCCCAGTCATCTTCCTCATCGGTAAAACGCGTATCTATGACTTCAGCTTCCTGTGTACCAATCGGTAAATCTATATCATTCTCCAAAGCATAAAGAAACAGGAAATTTCGCTGGATGTGTCTTATGACTGAGAGAATGAACGCCTCTCCACTGCTTTCCAGTCGTTTAAACAAATTTGTACGACAAAACCCCATAAGCCGCCTTCCAGCTTTTGAGAGGTTATCGAGGATATCCTGTTCTTGTTTGTTGGGTTGTTCTTTAGGTGTTTTCTCTATGTAGTTAGCCAGACCGTATCTTGCCAGTTCCATACTATTGATGATGTCAACAACTTCATCTGAGTAGAGCTTCGCATATTGGTCATCTGGATCAGTCTCGTCTATATGGAATTCAACATTCTTTGGTCGTCGCACTGGGAAGTAGTTTCGTTTTCCATCAGGGAGTTGGAGATACGGTCGGTCTTGTGCATCAAATAGTGCGTAATTCTCTATGATAACCGTCCGTGTTCTCCTAACAAGAACCAGCCGCATAAATTCCCGCCAGTCATCAATCACCTCACTCCACTCAAAAGCCCCTATGGATCGTATCGGTGCCTGGTGCTGCTTCAAGTACTCGGTCTCTCCGCCCAGATGTCTGATGTAACCCTCCGGCCTTATTCCTAGGTCAACGGATTCATCGATAAATAACCTGAGTTGCGCCGAAAGGTCCCGAAATGATTTATTATAAGGAGTTGCGGAAAGCAAAACCACTTTGCAATCATTCTCGTAGATGTAATCCCTTACAACCTGATACCGCTTCCCCTGAGTATTGCGGAAATTGTGACTTTCATCAATAATTACGAGATGGTGGCGTTTTAGATCTGGGAGCTCGTTCAAAGTCTGTGCGTGGGATAGGATAGTAGCGGGGAGTTGGAACTCATCGCAGTAATCTTTCCACATGGTCCTAAGATTCGCTGGGCACAGAATCAAAATCCGCCAGTGAAAGTCATCGAAGATAATTCTTGCCACCGCTGTAGCCATGTATGTTTTCCCCAGTCCAACGACATCACCGATCAGAACTCCGTTCTTTCTGTGAAGATGGTGTGTTGCTATCTGAACAGCAGCTCTTTGAAATTCAAAGAGAATTGGATCGAATTCTCGTGGAATCTTGAACTCGGTGATTCCTTCTCTTGCTTCCTTCGAAAGATGATAAGCGATTTTCAAGTAGATGTGATATGGAGGTATGAGTCTCTTGCCAGCCCAGCTTTGTTCCAGTATCTTGATTAGCTCATCTGTGATGTCAATACACCACCGATCGTTCCATCTATCCTCAAACCAATCAGCCAGTTTTTTTGTGGCGTCATGATCCAAGACGTCTACATTTAGCTCACCCTGTTTCTTCAGACCGGCGAAAGTAAGGTTGCTGCTTCCCACAAACCCTGTTCTCGGGTTGTCAGGGTCATCACGGAAGCACAGATAAAGTTTTGCATGTAGTTTGAACTTGAGGAAATACTTTACAACAACTTTCTTTTTTCTAAGTTGAGAGGCTAACCTCCTGAGTCCTGCTTCATCAATAGCTGTTGGAAGTCCATAGGTAAGTTGACGACGGAATTCAAAGGCCAATTTCTTTTTTAAGGCGAGGGATGTTTTTTGGTCGATTTGATCATCGCTTTCCGTCACCGCGAGTGCAGTCTTGATTTCTTCGGTCGGTAGGTCCTGCATGCCGATAAGCAGTCTGCATTGATTCTCATCTTCTCCGCTGAACCTGTCAATTACATCATGGATAGATTTCCAGCCCCGGAGATTGAAATAGCCCACACAAAAGTCAGCTCGTTCTGATCGCTCCAGAGTGGCATTCAGAGCTGGAAGTAGGGACGTGTCTATGTTGTCAAATACTCTTGGCATAAACTACT
>JACNLN010000036.1 GCA_014381485.1 Fidelibacterota bacterium | reverse complement strand
TTGGTTTTTCCTTCATGAAGCTTCGCCCCGATTTATCGGGGTGGCTGATGAATTAATGAAGTTAGTATGTCCTACCAAATAAATTAATTTTAATTTTCTATTAAAGAAGCAGAATTTATAGAGTAAGATGAAATCGAATTTTTTCAAACTAAAATTTATTGCCGATGTTCTTACTTCCTTTCGGTTGTTTATTTCACTACTGATCATTTTGACAGGGTTGATATGGGGGAAGGATGGCCTTTCTGTTACCTTTGTCTTACTTCTGATTGGATGGATTACAGATGTTTTTGATGGTTTTCTTGCCAGAAGAGATAAGGAAGGAAAACAGACCTGGATTGGTGAGAATGACCTGATCGTTGATGTTATTTTGGCATTTTCTATGATTATCTATTTTACCGAAAGCGGAATTATTTCACTCTGGGTTTCTTTGTTTTATTTTGCTTTTTTGATTCTTGTCACGTTTGCCTTTACAGCCTGGTCACTCTATGCTACTTATATCGGACTGAGCTATGGTCTGTGCCTTCTGATTAGTTATCTCTATGCCCCACTGTTTTGGTGGTTATTTTTGATTTATATTGCAGTGGTACTTCTGGTAACCTGGGATCATTGCTGGGAGAATATCAGGGCATTCTTCTCAGGATTCAGCGAGATTGAGGCAAGAGAACCTTTCAAGAAATGGCTGGTGTAGTTTCCCTCAAGCTGGTATTCAGATATGACTTGAACTAACATAGAACCCAGGTCATTCCTTATAGCCTTATTCCTTTGAAAAGCCACTGATATATCGAAGGATTGGAATAAAGACTCGATGGAAATCCATTACCTGTTAATGATGATAAACTACATCTTTTTTGAGATTTACCATTGTTGAAATAGTCAAGGAACAGTATATTGTAAAAAGATGTTAAATGTCGAAATGAACTTTCTTAAAAGGTAGAAAAACGTAGTAACTATGCCAACAAATCTTCCTCCAGAGGCTATTGAGGCGGAGAAGAGATATCGAGCCGCTAAAACAACCGCTGAAAAAATTACCTGTCTCGAGGAGTTTATCAGCGCCATTCCGAAACACAAGGGGACAGATAAGCTGAGAGCTAATTTGCGTAAGCGGCTGTCGAAGCTAAAAAGTGACACTCAAAAAAGGCAGAAAGTGAGCCAGCAGTATTCTGCTTTTCATATCGAAAGTGAGGGTGCGGGACAGGCTGTAGTCGTTGGACCAGCCAATGTGGGCAAGTCTTCTCTGGTAACAGCACTAACCCATGCCGCACCTAAAGTTTCAGAGGTTCCTTTTACAACCTGGGTACCCACCCCCGGTATGATGCCAGTTGAAAACATTCATGTTAAGCTAATAGATACGCCCCCATTGAACAGAGACTATGTAGAGCCAGAATTAATCGAGTTGATTCGAAGGTCGGATTTAATCCTCTTGGTTGTTGATCTGCAAGCTGACCCGGTTGAGCAATTTAAAAATACGCTTGCATTGCTGAAGGATCACCGGATTGTACCGTACTGGCTGAAAGACCATTATACCAAGCAGAGTCGTGTGACTTTAATTCCGCTCATCGGACTGGTCAATAAGTGTGATAGTAAGAATTATGACGATGATTTTGAGATATGTTGTGAGTTGCTGAAGGGCGCCCGGTCTTTGTTGCCTGTCTCTGCGACAACGGGTCGAAACATAGAGAATATAAAACAAGTTGTGTTTGATAAACTTGAAATCATTCGAGTTTACTCGAAACCTCCTGGAAAGCCTGCGGATCTCAAGAAACCATTTGTGTTGAAAAAAGGAAGCACCGTTGCGGATTTTGCATACAAGATTCACTCTGATTTCTTCGAAAAACTGAAATCGGTACGAGTCTGGGGCAGTGCCGTATATGATGGACAGATGGTAGGACAGGATCATGTCCTACAAGACGGCGATGTTGTTGAGTTGAGTATTTAATCCCGCCTTGCAAAAACAGAAATTCTACTTATGTCTGATATGGCTGTTGCAACTGGTAACAATTAGTTAGCTCGTAATTTCTTCTGTTTATTGGCAACATTTGTTGCTCTTTTTTAACGTTTACCTTTACCCAATACTGATGTAATATTAGGCATTATCAGGAATGAAAATCTTTAAACAAGAGAAAATAAGAAGGAGGAAATCAAAATGTGTTGCGAACCCAAACATCATCATTCTCGGCATCACCACGCCCATACCCCCATTTTCGGCGGGTGTTGTTGTCCCCCACGCAGGTTTTTAACCAAGGAGGAACAAATAGAGAAGCTGGAAAGATACAAAAAAGAGCTGGAGAAAGAGTTAGCCGCTCTAAGAGAACATTTAGAAGAACTCAAGAAGTGACAACCGTTATCCTGATCTAAAAAAGATAGCAAAACATAAATTTAGTTAGAACTACTTTCTTAAGGGGAAAAAGAATGATTGTTGAAAAACTGACAATGGGTCCTTTTATGGTGAACTGTTACGTGGTTGGGGAACCAGTAACTATGGATGCCGTCATTATAGATGCTGGTGACGATGCGGATAGAATAATTACGACCGTAGATTCGCTGGGATTGAAACCTATCTGTCTTGCAAATACTCACGCTCATATTGATCATGTTGGCGCGGTGAAAGCAGTGATGGAACGCTACAAAGTCGGGTTTCATCTTCACAAGGCTGAGAAACCGGTAATGTTGGGACTTCCATTGCAGGGTAAATATTTTGGGGTCAAGTCTTCTGGGACTCCGAAAGTAACAGCGATGCTTGAAGACGGCGGCACACTGAAGGCTGGAAAGATTGAAATGGAAATTATACATACACCAGGGCACAGTCCTGGAGGTGTCTGCTTGTACATGCCGGATGAAAGTATCCTTTTTTGTGGAGACACTCTTTTTGCTGGCTCCATCGGAAGAACCGACCTTCCAGGGGGATCATACAAAAAGTTAATAAAATCCATTCGAGAAAAACTTCTTATTCTTCCGGATGATACTGTTGTCTATACAGGGCACGGTCCTGAAACAACAATAGGAAGAGAGAGGCTCTCCAATCCGTTTCTCACCTGAAACCGGGATTGAAAAGAACAAATACGAAATATTTATAAACCCTGAAAGGGTTCAATATGAGCCGTTTCTCAAAAAACCGCTTGTTAATTTGTGGGTTAAATTTAATGAAAGATATTTAGTTTGACCCTTGTCAGGGTCGAATTTTTATGTTTGATCGTTTCTAATCAAATTATTCCCTTTCAGGGAATTTTTTATTCTGATTCTCACTAAATGAAAAAATTACCCATCTACCCAGTATCGTGAGGAGACCAAAGTATGAAACTTAAAAATCCTTTCGAATGCTTATCCATTCGTGGACAGAAACACGCATTCGTAATTCTTCTCATTCTTACGCTTACTGTTATGCTGGGCTTACAGGTTATCAACAGCCCCCTGAAGAACGAGATGGCTCCCTATGGCATCATTTCATTTGAATTCGTAGGACATCTGTATCAGGCTAAAAATATAGTAGAATCGTGGGGACAAAAGGGGCAGGTCTACGCCGGTCTGAGCCTGGGGCTTGATTATTTGTTTCTCGTGTTCTATGCAGGTTCTATTGGGTTGGGATGTGTATTAGCAGGACGCAGCCTTTCACGCAGACGTGAATTGTTTTCTTCGGTGGGAATAAACCTGGCGTGGGGTCAGATATGTGCGGCATTGTTGGATGGTGTGGAGAACTATGCACTGATTCGAGTTCTCATTGGGTCTGAGCAAGAAGTGTGGCCAGCGTTAGCCCGGTGGTGTGCCATTCCAAAGTTTCTGATAGTAATGTCAGGTCTTGCCTACATCATCATCGGTATTATAGCGGTTATGGTAATCAGCGCTCGTGAAAGAGAGGAACCTGCTGCGTAACAGTCCAATGCACCATCTGGAATTTTAATTCAAAGGTAAAACTTCGCTATCCAATTTTACGGAAGTGGAGCTTTTCCGCCTACCGGCGGAAACGCCCGCAAAGTTTCAATCCCCTTTCACATTTATCACACGTTATTCCCTCTGAACGGATTTGCTGTACTGTTCGATATCCCTTACCTTCACATACCATAGTTTACCCCGTTTCAGAGCCGGAAGTTTTCTAAGATGAATAAGCTGCCGCAGGTAATCAGGGGAATAGCTGTAAAACCTTGCTGCGTCACGAAGAGGAATCAGTGCATCCCTATCCATCGTTTTGATATCTTTTTCCACAAGATCCAGTGAATGATTTAACCGCTGAAGGATGATTGTTTTTACTGGTCCAAGCTTACTTTGTTGGATGACTCTGTTTATCCTTGAGACCGTGGGATTTTCGCCCTGTTCTATTCGCCGCAACATCTTTTCAACCTCATTATCACCCACTTCCAGAGCATGGTAATATTTATCACGGTCTGCTTTGGCTGTACCCTTTATGGAGATGTTGATTAAGCCACTGCCAATTAATAAATATGAAAGCAATATACGACCTACCCGGCCGTTTCCATCTCTAAACGGATGGACGGTTTCAAATAACACATGACTGGCAGCGATGAAGGTCAGTGGGTCAAACTTTGGCTCATGGATATTAACATTGTGCCACTGGACAAATACAGGTAAGGTGTGATGTAAGTAGTTATAGTTCAATGGAGTAAACTTTGATTGAGTAACAGCAACATCTTCAATGCGAAATCCTCCCAACCTGCCGGTAAACGTTCCCAACTGGTCCTCATAACGCATCAACAACGTATGAATCTGCTTCAGATCTGATAAACGCAGTTGGAATTCATTTGTCTCATATTGATTTTCCGCATATTCATATAGGGTGCTTGCTGCTTCGAAATACCCAAGAATTGCTGCACTTTTCTGATCCGTTGTTCGCTGCTGTCCCCGCTCCAATACCGACAGCAGTTCACTGCGATTGGCAAAAATCCCCTCAATAGCAATGGAATTGCGGATCTCATCTCGAAACAGGGAATACCATTCGCTATTATTCACCGTGATAAATGGAACATTTCTCTCCCTAAACTCATCAAGAATGCTTTTGATTGATTTAATGTCTTTCATAGTGATTTCCGTATTTTCCGTACTGTGTTACAGCTGTAACTTACATTATTATGGTCAAATACCAAATTTAATGTTGCGTAGGGTACGGTAATTTTACGAACCAACTTTACGGAAGTAGAACTTGTCTGCCTACCAGCGGAAACTTCCGCAAAGTTCTCATCATTTCATATAGCAAGTTCATATTAGTAAAAAGAGTATTGACAACCACCCCGTATCCAGGGTGTTTCGGAGTAACTTGTCCGCCTCTGGTGGAAATGATGATCAAGAATCTTTTTGATCGTTTTTAATGCTTTTCATAATGATTACCGTATTTTCCGTACTGTGTTAAAACTGTAAGTTACACTATTATAGTCAAATTCTAGTTTCAATGTTGCGCAGGGTACGGAAATT
>JACNLN010000040.1:2243-5432 GCA_014381485.1 Fidelibacterota bacterium | reverse complement strand
GTTGCGATAATGGCTTTTCTATAAGCCATACCTTCATTTCTTTTTTTAAGGTAGTATTCTCTAAAAACGCTGTCATGCCGGATGACGATGGACCAAGAGAAATATTGCCCCTACTGCGGTCAAATGATAAGAAGTGGGATGATGCATGGCGAAAAGGAAGGCATGATGGGCAAAAAAGGTGAAATGATGAAAAACAATGGACAATAGTAGGCATCATCCTAAGGACAAGGATAAGTAAATCAGGAGATTAGGAAAGGAATAGAGTTGTCTATTCAACTTGGACCACTCTGTTTTCACCCGCATCTTCTACATAGAGGAGATTTAATGATGAGTTATCATTTTAGTAAAAAACTCAGGGTATCTTTTGATGGTGCCATCGTAAAAGTTACTGATGAGTTAAAAAAAGAAGGTTTTGGTATTTTGACCGAGATTGACGTAAAGGAAACGCTTAAGAAAAAATTAAATGTGGATTTTAAAAAATACCGAATCCTTGGTGCTTGCAACCCGCCTATTGCTTATCAGGCGTTACAAGCCGAAGATAAAATTGGGACCATGTTGCCCTGTAATGTTATTATTCAGGAGCATGCCGATGGTCAAGTGGAAGTGTCGGCGGTTGATCCGGTGGCATCCATGCAAGCGATTTCAAACCCGCAACTGGGAGCGTTGGCTAAACAGGTACAAGCTAAATTACGTATTGTGATTGATAATTTGTGATCAAATAAGTAAAGCGATGTGTATCATGATGCATTGGATGAATTGGAGTGGTGGTGGCTGGCTCATGATGGTTTTTTGGTGGATAATCGTTATTGCTGCTATCGTTGTTGTGATTAATTTAATTAATCGTAGTAAGTACCATCCCAGCGTCGGTGAATCCGCGTTGGAAATTCTTAAAAAACGATACGCTAGAGGTGAGATCGACCAGGCTGATTTTGATCGAATGAAAAGAGAAATTCTTAATTCCTGAGGATTGGAAATACTGAATGTTTAAAAAACCATTTTAAAACCGCAAAAATGATTTTCAAGACAATAAATTTATCGGTATGTAAATGATATGGTAATAAAACTATTCGTCAACTTAATCATCTCAGGTTTACTTTATACAACTATACCGGGTTGTATGTTTATGAGAATGGCAATGGATCGACATCATACGGAAATTGTATCTACCAAAGTATCGACTGAGTCACAGGATTATGCTCAGCAAGCTTTTGGTTGGATGGTAAAAGAGATAGTGTCGGATTTATTAGCACAGGAATTAAGTCTTTCCACTCTTGCGGTATTTGATATCCGTGCTAAAACTAATGAGATTGATGGTGAAATGATCAGGCAGAAGCTTATTTCCGAGATAGTCGCTTCAGACCGATTCAAGGTAGTTTCACGGGATAGATTGAGTGAACTCTTTAATGAACAAGGTCTCACTCTCTCCGGTGTAATTGACTCTGAATATGCAGTGGAGGTTGGAAAACTAATCGGTGTAGATGGATTTATTGATGGTTATGCAACACTTGAAAATAATCAGTTTGACATGAGCTTGAATTTAATTAGAACGAGCAATGGGGTAATTATCTGGTCTAAATCCGTAAGTAGAATGATTCAATAGAAGGAGGAAATTGATGAAAGCACTCTGGTTAGCATTTGGAACAATATTTATCGCTGAATTAGGAGATAAAACACAGATAGCTGTATTAGCTATGAAGGGAAAGGGATTCTCGGGTGTTGGGTTATTCATTGGATCTGTTCTGGCATTTGCCTTGCTCACCGGAATTGCCATTATTATCGGTGAGTGGTTACATATGAAAATTCCGGTGGAAATTATCGAGAAAGTAGCCGCTGCAGTTTTTGTAATAATCGGTGTTTTAATGTGGTTTGATAAATTATGAGTATCACCTCTATTTAATGATAATGAATACTAAATAAAAGTAGGAGGAATTAAAATGAAATTAATTAAATCAGTAATGATTGTGGTTTTAATGATGGTACTGATAGCTTGCGGGGGGAAAAATGAGACGCAAAGTCAAGGTCAAAGTTCCATCCCCGAAAGTACACAAAAGATGGAGAGTCACGAATCAATGAAAATGGAAAAACAAAAGACACATATTTCCGAAAGTGGGCAATTGGTCTATTATACTTGTCCAATGGAATCTCATAAACATGTTCATAGCGATGAGCCAGGGAATTGTCCCGAGTGTGGGATGAAAATGGTTGCTGCAGTTGTTACCACTGAAAAAAGTGCTGAATACTTTGGTTGTCCAATGAAGTCTCACAGTCATATCCGGTCTGTCAAACCTAGTACCTGCGACCAGTGTGGAATGAAACTCGTGCCCATACGGTTAAAAAAACCTGAATAATCACCTGGCATCATGAGTATTACTGTAGATAAACGAATGTTTATAAACAGATCACCTAAATGAGTAAGATTTTATTAACATCAGTGATCACTTGCCCTGAATGTGGTTTTCAGAAAGAGGAGACGATGCCGACGGACGTATGCCAATATTTTTATGACTGTTGTAGTTGCGGAGCAGTGCTGAACCCCAGAGAAGGTGACTGTTGTGTCTTTTGCTCATACGGAACGAATCCGTGCCCTTCAAAGCAGAAGAAACAGGGGGTAGAATAATGAGGAAGCTAATCAGTATGAAATCATGGTTTACAGCTATTCCTCCTTGGGACTCATTATTCTACTCCGATAAAATTGGTGTTAATAAAAAAGGTTCTTAACCCCGACGGGTTAGGGTGTGTGTAAGGAAAGAGCAAGTGTATAAAAGATGGCTTTTGTAATCTTGAGGGAGTTTCTTAGGAATGATAGGTTCTGGAAAATTAAAGCTACAAGACCTCCTCTCTTTCCCCTCCTTGACAAGGAGGGGATGAAGGGGTGGTCTGGACTTTATAGGACTTGCTGCGTTTTAATGGACACCCTAAGAAGTCATAACTTCAGATATGGATGTGTTTGGACTTGACAAGCCTGCCTGCCGATCAGGTAAGTAGGACGCGAAAGTGGAGGTGGTTAGAAAACAGATTTGTCAGGAGCCGTACAAAATTATCCGTAAAAATGAGTGATGAACCGAAAAATATGGAAATGACCGAAACGGTTACACTTTCAACACCAGATCGACAAAGACTTTATAAGTGGGCTCTGGCTCTGGCGCTAATCACGATTTTTTACAATCTGCCGGAGGGTATTGTTTCACT
>JACNLN010000040.1:0-1692 GCA_014381485.1 Fidelibacterota bacterium | reverse complement strand
GCCTTTGAAAAAGCTGCCGAAGTTAATTGTTCCTGTCATCTATCTTCAACCGATTGAGAACCTTATGATAATCTGGTAAACCGCTGTAAACTACCTAGAGATAGGCAATAGTTAAATATCAGTAATCATGAGAGGGTAAAACATTGAAGACTTTATATAATCTATTTATTAATGGAGAATGGATAAGAACTGTAAAAGAGATGAAGGTTCTGGATAAATATTCAGGATCCATTGTCGGAACTGTTTCGGTTGCTGATGAAAATGATGTAGAAAGAGCTATCGTCACAGCCTGTGACTCTTTTCCTGAAATGAGTGAACTCTCAGCCTATCGTAGAGCCGAGATACTTACTCAAATCGCTGGTGGAATTAAGGAACGAGCTGAGGAAATTGCAGAAGTTATTGCCCGTGAAGCAGGAAAGGCTTGGAAGTATGCTATTGGTGAGGTTAATCGGTGCGTGGAAACCTTTACTTTTGCAGCTGGTGAAGCCAGAACTCTGCACGGTGAAACTGTTCCCATGGATGCCTCTACCGCAGGAGAGGGTCGGTTCGGGTTCTGGATCCGGGAACCAGTAGGTGTGGTGGTAGCTATTTCCCCTTTCAATTTTCCGCTAAATCTGGTTGCTCATAAAGTAGCTCCCGCCATTGCCGCTGGCTGCCCTGTGGTGTTAAAACCTGCTTCATGGACACCAATTACTGCTTTACTCCTGGCGGAAATAATCGAGGAAACCGACTTACCCAAAGGTGCTTTTAATGTGGTGATTGGAGGTGGGTCTACCGTAGGAAAACAACTTGTTACCGATCCTAGACCAGCAAAAGTGACCTTCACCGGTTCTCCACCTGTGGGTCTGTGGATAAAAAAGAATTGTGGCATGAAAAAGGTAACCCTTGAATTGGGAAGTAATTCAGGTGTTATCATCGATATTGATGCTGATCTGGACCTGGCTGTGGAACGATGTTTGATGGGAGCCTTTGCAAATTCAGGTCAGGTGTGCATCTCTGTACAACGGATTTATCTGCATGAAAAAATAGCAAAAGAATTTACTGATAAATTTCTGAATGGTGTAAAAAAGCTCAAAATAGGGAATCCACTGGAGAAAGATACCGATGTGGGACCTATGATAGATCCTGCAGAAGTGGAGCGGGTAGAATTGTGGATTGAAGATGCTGTATCTACAGGAGCTGAAGTTCTTGCTGGAGGGAATCGTATTAACAATCGGGTTTTTTCACCAACAGTACTTAATAATGTCTCCTCTGATATGAAGGTTGTGAAAGATGAAGTCTTTGGACCGGTTGTTTCCTTTTTTACTTTCGTTGATATTTCCTCAGCTATCTCGGAGCTGGATCGTTCTCAATATGGATTACAGGCTGGAATATTCACCAAGCAAATTGACCATGCAATGAAAGCGATTAAGCGAATTAATGTTGGTGGAATTATGATTAATGATGTTCCCACTTTTCGAGTTGATCACATGCCGTATGGCGGGAACAAATTAAGTGGAATCGGACGCGAGGGATTGCGATTTGCCATAGAAGAAATGACTCAGATTAAAATGGTATGTATTAAACTGTAAGGAGTTGGTTGGTAGTTGTTACCAATTTAGTCTCATTAATTCCCCGAAATTCCCGAAAATCGGGACAGGCGGGATTTACAACACCAGCCACTCCCACTGGGACTCCGTGGAGAAAGTCTCG
>JACNLN010000136.1 GCA_014381485.1 Fidelibacterota bacterium | reverse complement strand
TAACTAAGCAACTTAGTCCGCTAGCTCCACAGCAGTCTAGCTACAGGGCCTCCCCGTGGGCTACGGCCAGGGCTACAGCTTACGTATTTATGAATTTTTCAAGTTATAAAATACAAATTTTTATTACATCCCAATAATTTTTCTTATATTTTAATATGCCAAACAGGAAAAGAAATTCAAAAAAAAGAGAACCTAAACCCTTTGTAAAATTTCTAAATCGTTACGGTTCTGATCTCACTATTCTCCTCCTTTTCGTAGCAGGGATATATCTTCTCGTGGAACAAAGAGAAATCGGCCAGGATGTCTTCAAATGGTTGGGAGCGCTTTTTTCCAAGATAAGACACGTTATCTATGTGGTTTCCCGAGCTATTTATGAATGGTTCGCTAAAACGGAAACGTCCGATGTCGTAGGGTATCTACTGATATTTCTGGCACTCTTTGCCATTATGAACAGAATAAGGCGACACACTGTTCAAAATTATCCCCACACAAAGGAATGTCCAAATTGCCAGTCAGAACTTAACCGAATGCACCGCAAACCCATTCATAAATTTCTTGGAAGAATCTTATTTTTACGGTTCAAACAATATCGCTGCACCAACCGTGAATGCCATTGGAAAGGTATTCAGATCGATTACCTCTAAAGGCTCTTAACCTTCAACCCATTTTGAAATAATTACTCACTTAGTTTAACCTCTGCAAACCAGTACGTTTCTGGTAAAATACAGTAAATGTGAGCCTCAATCTATCTTGTAGAGATTTTCCTCCGAGAGAGACGGGTCATTGGAGTCTCCGAAGGAGTCCTTAGTAACTTGTGGAGGATGATTGAGTTATGATTATATTTGTAGATAAACATCCGTCAGAAGCCGGTCAGGCTTTCGACTGATTCCGTCAATGGACTGACAAGTCTTTCTTGCGAATACCTGAGGAAGATTGAGCTACAATCACAGAATTTAATCAATATTCACCTTTCTTGACTCACTGATTTAATTCACGTAAATTTATGCGGGAATAATAAGTCATATTATCAAGATTTTTGACAGTTATCAGTACGGGTTCGTAGCTTCCCGAATCGTCGGGAGTCAGAACGCTGCGCTCCTTCACCCTGTTAGATTGTATGGGCGGTTAGCTCAGTGGTAGAGCACTGTGTTCACATCGCAGGGGTCACAGGTTCAAATCCTGTACCGCCCACCAGAAAATATCTAATAGGGCAAGTTATTGTCTGGATCGAACCCATGTGACTAACAAAAGCAAATTAATCACAGGAAGTATGAAAAGCGGTGATTCAAACTAACACATATTTCAAGGAATTTTAAGACTAACCATGGGAATGTTTAGAACTTACATTCGACTCGCAGTTCTAAACATAATCAATATAAACATGCACATTTTGGTGCATTTTTTTAATTAAATAAACAGGAAAACAGTATGTCTATTATTTCGCAGCTTGTTCAACTTCAGAATGTAGATTCCAAGTTAATGGAGCTAGAAAATCTGCAGGGAAATCTCCCTGCTAAAGTTGAACATTTATCCGACGAGCAAAATCGGTTAAATATTTCCGTCTCAACTAAAGAGGAGCGTTTACAAGAGATCCAACTGGAAACTCGAAAACTCGAAGGGATAGTTGCTGACAATGAGGTTAAACTGAAAAAACTACAGGATCAACTTTATATTGTAAAAACTAACCGTGAGTATGATGCACTTATGACGGAAATTGACCATTTAAAATTAACCATTGATGACGCTGAGATACGGGAATTGGAACTGAGTGAGGAAAAAGATCGTATTGAAGAAGAACTAAAGATTGATACATTAAAGCTGGAAGAGATTTCGGAAGAGTTGGCTATTCAGAAAGAAATGTTAGAAAAAACAATTGCCAGTACTGACAAGGAAAAGCAAGAATTTATGTCCCAGCGGGAAACTATCATCCCAAACATTGAACCTCGATATTTATCAATATACAATCGAGTTCGCCAAGCAAGAGACGGTTTGGCTGTAGTAAATGTTGTGAATAGAGTCTGTGGAGGTTGTCATGCCAGACTCACCTCCCAGATGATTTCGGAAATCAGGAGTGGAACGATTGTTCATACCTGTCCTGCATGTCGTCGATTTTTATACTGGGACCCTGATACGCTTCGCTACAGGGCAGGCGAGGAATAACTGTTTTTTGAGAATCAGAGTTGGTCGGGTGACTACTCCGGTCTATCAGTCCCAAAGGAATCACTATGGAGCTGGTTGATCGGGGAGGAAAGTCCGAGCACCACAGAGCAAGATGCCTCCTAACGGGAGGGGTCCCGACATCTGAGATGTCAGGATACGGAAAGTGCAACAGAAAAGATACCGTCCCGACACTTCGGGATAAGGGTGAAATGGTGGTGTAAGAGACCACCAGCCTTGACAGCAATGTCAGGGGCTCTGTAAACCCCATCCGGTGCAAGATCAAGCAGCCCCAATCCGCCAAATTGGCGGACCCCGACTCTATCGGGGGATGTTGCTCGCATTATTGTCCCGAAACTTCGGGACTGAAGGGGCGGGTAGATCGCTTGATCCCGATCGTGAGTTCGGGACCAGATAAATGGTCACCATCCCGAAAATTCGGGGGACAAAACTCGGCTTATAGACCAACTCTGATCTATCTTTATTGACAATGACTAACTGGAAAATCAAATCACCCGATCCTCAACTTGTCGCTAATCTCCAGAAAGAGTTTAAAGCGCCAGAAATTATTGCCACCGTCCTGGCAAACCATAACATTTATTCTGTAGAACAATCACGAGAATTCTTCTCCCCTGAAATCTCCATGCTGCACGATCCGTTTCTGATACCCGATATGGAAAAGGGTGCCAAATACGTAGCCAAACTTGTGTCCTCTAACAAGAAAATTCTGGTTTTTGGGGATTATGATGTGGATGGTATTACTGGTGCCTCTATGCTCTACCTGTTCCTCAAATCTCTTGGTGCTGACGTTGAGGTTTATATTCCCAACCGCGAAAAAGATGGATATGGGTTGAGCAAAACGGGAGTAGATTATTCTGCAGACATAGGAGCAGAACTCATCATCACTTGTGATTGCGGAATCAATGCCTTCGAGTCAGTGAACTATGCCAATGAGCGAAATATTAAAGTGATCATCACCGACCACCATACAACTGATACTAAACTGCCTGATGCCTATGCTATTCTCAATCCAAAAATAGAAGGATGCAAATATCCTTTCCGGGATTTATGTGGTGGGGGGGTTACCTTCAAACTGGCATCTGCTGTAGCTATCATTTTGAAGGTCGATCCCGATCTTGTCTTGAAACATATTGATCTCATTACCCTGGGAACTGCTGCTGATATTGTTCCGCTTGTGGATGAGAATCGAATAATCGTATATAACGGACTACGACTTCTTGGCGATAGCGATAAACCAGGAATACGGGCTCTACTTAAGGTTAGTGGCCTGTCCGATAAAGAATTAACCGTTGGCAGATTGGTTTTTTGGATTGCTCCCCGTATTAATGCTGCTGGCAGGATGGGAGATCCCAGCCGTGCCATAAAACTTTTAACCACTGATAACTTCTCAGAAGCCGTGCAACTGGCAAATCAACTGGACCAAGAAAATCGCAACCGACAGGAAATTCAGAAAACTATTGTGGATGAAGCACTTAGAAAAGTAAATGCAGAAATAGATCTTCAAAGGAACAGAGCAATTGTTCTCTGGAAAGACGGGTGGCATCCCGGTGTGATTGGTATTGTAGCATCAAAAATTAGAGAAGAATACTCCCGACCCACTGTTATCATCAGTCTGGATGGCGATACTGGAAAAGGATCCGCCAGAAGTATTCCGGGGTTCGACCTTTATGAGAATTTAACCCAATGCGCTCACTATCTTGACGACTATGGTGGACACCCAATGGCAGCAGGATTGAGCGTTTCTGAAGATAATCTACATGACTTCCGAAGCAAGTTTGTGTCCCAGGCTAACACGTTACTATCTGATGATGATCTGGTGAACACAATCAGTATCGAAGGCGAAATGTCGCTGAGCATCATTAATAGTCGCTTCATGGAATTTCTGGATAAACTTGCACCTTACGGTCCTGGAAATATGCGTCCCATTTTCCTCACGAAGAAAATATCGGTATCAGGTACTCCAAAACTTGTGGGAGCTGGAAGTGATCACCTCAGATTTACTGCAAAACAGAATGGTACTTCTTACGATTGCATCGGGTTTAATCTGGCAAAACACTATGAGCATTTGATTACTGGTGAACCGGTAGATATTGTTTACGTGGTGGAAGAAAATGAATGGCAGGGTCAAAGATCAATCCAGCTCAATATTCGCGATATTAAACCAAGTAGCGAGGTGATACAATGAGAACCACAAAAATTGCAGGAGTAGGTTACTATGTTCCCGAAAAAGTTATTACCAATTTTGATCTTGAAAAATTAATGGATACTTCCAATGAGTGGATTATCGAACGTACCGGAATCCAGGAAAGGAGATATATTGAAGACGATACAGGTGCTTCCGACCTGGGAGTGGAAGCAGCTAAAAATGCAATGAAGATGGCTAATGTTGAACCAGAAGACATTGATCTTATCATTTTCGCCACTATCACGTCAGACTATTTCTTCCCCGGTTCAAGTGCCCAGGTGCAGGAAAAGTTAGGAATGGGACATATCGGGGCATTTGATATCAAAGTAGCCTGTTCTGG
The DNA here is from genome assembly GCA_014381485.1 of Fidelibacterota bacterium. Taxonomy (GTDB): domain Bacteria; phylum Fidelibacterota; class Marinisomatia; order Marinisomatales; family CAZVFT01; genus JACNLN01. The sequence goes on along the minus strand of JACNLN010000136.1, from coordinate 732 downwards.
CTTTATCTATGGACTATCCATCGCTGATCAATTCATAAAAACAGGTGAATTTGATAATGTGCTGCTAATTGGAGCAGAAGTTCAGTCAACAGCCTTAGCATTTGATACGGAACACCGTGATATGTCCGTATTATTTGGGGATGGCGCTGGGGCTGTCATTCTCCAGCCAAGTAACACTGATTCCAAAATACTCTCCACTCACCTACATATAGACGGAAAATATGTGAAAGAGCTCTGGACGGAAGCTCCTGCAAGCCGTTTTAATCCCCGTATCTCCAAACAGATGCTCGATGAAGGTCGTCAGTACCCCTTTATGAACGGGCGAGAAGTTTTTCGAAATGCTATTGTAAAATTTCCAGCCGTTATTCAGGAAGCTATGGAGGCAAATAATCTTTCTATTGACGATGTAAAATTGATCATCCCCCATCAAGCAAACTATCGGATAAGTCAGGCAGTTGCAAAACGGCTTGGAGTTGGAATGGAAAAAGTTTACAGCAACATCCATCGCTATGGAAATACAACAGCTGCGTCCATTCCCATCGCTATGTCGGAAGCTCTGTCTAAGGGCAAATTTGAAGAAGGAGATATCATCATTCTTGCTGCATTTGGTGCTGGTTTTTCATGGGCATCATCTGCCATCAGATGGTAACATTGAATGGGATATGTGAGATAAACTATGGTTGATGGTTGATGGTTAATGGGTGATGTTGGAGCGCATCGGAAATCCCGCCT
>JACNLN010000081.1:13707-28150 GCA_014381485.1 Fidelibacterota bacterium | reverse complement strand
TAAATCTTAATTTGATGCTTAAATTTCGGTGAATCAGTATGGGGAAACCCCAGTCCGCTGGGGTTTTTCTTTATGGTTTATCATACATTATTGTGGTTAATTTATTTTCAAACGACCTTCTGTCAGTCGGGCTTTTGACTGATTGGTCAAGTGCCCGACAGGCTTGTCCGGCTACTGACGGATTGGTGAAGAGCCATAATTGTAAAAATTTCCATATTTATTTATTACTTGTACCCATAAAATAAATTTATTAATATAAAGTAAAGGTTTAAGTATATTACCATTAGTGGTATGGAATCTGAAATTAAAAAGTTATATCACTCAATCAGCGAGGTAAGTAAGATAACCGGACTGAAGCAATACGTACTCCGTTATTGGCAAACAGAGTTTCCCACCTTAAGCCCCAAGAAGAATCGTGCGGGTAATCGTATTTACCGTCAGAAAGACATTGACGAGGTACTGAAAATTAAATCATTACTTTATGATCAAGGATATACCATAAAAGGAGCCAGACAGCAAATAATGGTGGATCAACAGTCTGGGGAAACTGAAGAGCAAGAATCTGTTATACACTCTAAGGATGAATTGAGGTATAAAAATCTGCTAACATCAATTAAGGAAGAACTTCAAAGTATACTTGACATTTTGAAAACTGGTTGATCTATAGTTTATCATTAATTTCGGAGCGTGGCGCAGTCCGGAAGCGCACTTGAATGGGGTTCAAGGGGTCGCGGGTTCAAATCCCGCCGCTCCGACCAGTCAGACGCCTGACTGGCAAAGAAAAGTCCTCTGCGGGGGACTTTTTTTTGGTGACTTTTGAATGGTTTCTTTTGTTGATTAGCTGGTGAATAGCAGGACATCGTTTACCAAAAATTACTGACAAGATCGTTTACCCATTTAATGGAGAAATATAGTAAGACATCGTCTACCTTTCAGTATCAGTAGACTTGTAAGAAAATACGTTTGTGGAGTAAATGATGTGATGCAACTTTTAACATTTTAAACTTCCGCCCACCCCTTAAGTGTGTTTAGGTTAGGTTAAACACCGTGATGCTGTATGACAGGTATTTAGGTAAATAATTTATGGTATAATTTGAGTGGGGGAAAAAATAAGATCAACTTACCTTGATAATAGAAAAACTAAACACTATGAACTTTAAATGAGATTATTTCGGACATATATAAAGTAACTGTATCAATATTTGTTATTTCGTATTTATACCGTGTTTAATAAAAAGCAATTTTGTAAATTAAAATTAACCAAGAAGTAATATTAGTCGATAAAACTATAAGTATCAAGTTAATGGCAAAAGAAAAACCAATCACCATCGATGGTGTGATAAAAGAGGCAGCTAAGAATGCTATGTTTCGTGTCGAGGTTGAAATAGGCGGAAAAAAGCACGAGGTTCTGGCTTACGTCGCTGGGAAAATGAGAAAACATTTTATCAAAATACTTCCTGGAGATACTGTCACACTTGAAATCTCTCCATATGATTTAACACGGGGAAGAATTGTATATCGGCATAAGTAAGTATATTATTTTCCCCGCAGCATTATTCCACGTAACAATACAAGTGGATATTTAATCCCTTATTTGATTATATTTTTACAGGCTGTAAGATTAGTAATCTTAAATCAATCGAGATTAAATTGTTCTGGCTATGTTCTACATATCAACTTAATAAATATTGGGTAAAGGCTAATGTTGAGAAATGAGGAAATAGAGAAAGATTGAAGAGTAGATGGTAGACGCTGTTATTTCATTTTTTCAGGAATCTGTCCGTAACCCTCAATTGATCACATTTTTTCTGGCAATGTTACCCATTACTGAACTTAGGGTAGCCCTTCCTTGGGGAATGACCCTTGGTGGACTGGAATGGTACTCCGCCTATTTCTGGTCTGTTGCAGGGAACTACGTCATAGCTTTAATTATCCTTTTCTTTTTGGAACCTGTATCATCGTGGCTTCGACAATGGAAATTGTGGGATCGCTTTTTTTCTTGGCTGTTTGCTCGAACTCGACGGAAAGGGAAACTGGTTGAAACATTTGAATTCTGGGGATTGGTTCTCTTTGTAGGGATTCCCTTACCTGTGACAGGTGCCTGGACTGGGTGTGTTGCAGCATTCATTTTCGGACTTGTTTATAGAAAATCCATTTTTGCTATTTTACTTGGACTTATTCTGAGTGCAACGGTGGTTACTATTCTTACAACGACAGGAAAATTATTAATCTCAATGTAGAAAATTTTGGATTTGAAAACAAACTGATTTTGTGTCATAAAAAATGTATGATTGTTAAATTAGTTTAACTTTTTTAAATGGGTTATACCTATTGAACTTAATCTTGGACTCTTAGCACTTGGTTTTTGGATATTGGAATTTGGAATTTTTACTTCGGAGTGTAGCGCAGCTCGGTTAGCGCGTCCCGACTCGTCGGGAAGGTCGGGAGTTAGTTATGATTAATAGTTTATCATTAGGATGGGTTCTCAATTATAGTGATCAATCAATATTTCACAAGTAAAATTTTACGTTATTATACGTCTTTAAAATGCAATAAATTCTAAATAGTCAGCGGGGTGTAGCGCAGCCCGGTTAGCGCGCGTCGTTCGGGACGATGAGGTCGTGGGTTCAAATCCCGCCACCCCGACATGCCTTTTTTTACATACATATTATTCAGTGAATCCCATGATCGATATTATATTGGACATACTGATCGCCTTGAGGAACGTATTATTGAGCATAATTCTGGTCATACAAAATCGACCAGATATGGTTGTCCGTGGGAGTTGGTGTTCAAACGAGAATTTGGTACGAGAATAGAAGCAATCCGTTATGAGCGGTATTTAAAAAGTCAGAAGAGCAGGAAATTTATTGAAACTCTTATTTTAACTGGTTAGCGCGTCCCGACGTGTCGGGAAGGTCGTGGGTTCAAATCCCGCCACCCCGACATGCCTTTTTTTACATACATATTATTCAGTGAATCCCATGATCGATATTATATTGGACATACTGATCGCCTTGAGGAACGTATTATTGAGCATAATTCTGGTCATACAAAATCGACCAGATATGGTTGTCCATTTCACTGGTTGTGTAGAATAAATCGCCTGCCATTTATAGCCGTCACCGATCCGCCAGCTGGCGGAATCAGTGACGGTTTTGGTTATTACTAATAATACTTGAATTAAGCTAATCCGTCGGTGATCCCCGAAGTCGAACCAAAATTGGAGCGGAGATCCCGTACCTCCAGTCGGGAGATGAGGGAGCGGTGACGATGTTGATCTCATCAAAATCCCCCTCATCTTTGTCCTCTCCCACAAGGGGAAAGTAGTTTTATATTCCACGGAGTAAATTAGCGTAATCAGCGACCATCTGTGATTCAGACGTTTTTCTTCGTCTTTCCATTGCGGAAATATTTTAAAAGGCTAAAGCCTGAATTCCGTTGTACCCACCGTTACTGAAACCTGTTCAGCTCTTGACGGAACCTGTCAGACTTTTTACTGACCTGTCTGGCTTACAACGGATAGCTGAATAACCATAAAATTAAGAGAATTTATTGTTGATCGAATGATAAGCCCGTGAACAGATAAGATTGTGTGAATATTTATTCTCAGTATATGAAATTTTAGATTAACTTTTACCTGTAATGAATGATGAAAAAAAGATAATTACTAAAAATCGAAAAGCCCGTCATGATTATTACATTCTGGAAAGCCTTGAGGCAGGTATTGTCCTGGTAGGTAGTGAGGTAAAAAGTTTGCGAGAAGGCAGGGCAAATTTGAAGGATGCATATGCTGTGATTCGCGAAGGAGAAGTCTTTTTAATTGGAATGCACATTGGGCCCTATTCACACACGGGATACGCCCAACATGAACCATACCGAGACAGAAAGTTGTTGTTAAACCGACAGGAAATAAAAAGATTATCACGAAAAGTTACCATAAAAGGAAATACCTTAGTGCCTTTATCAGTTTACTTAAAAGGTGGACTTGCAAAAGTTGAACTTGCTGTTGCAAAAGGGAAACGTACCTTTGATAAAAAGGATGCTATTGCTGAACGTGATCATAAGCGAGCAATGGCGAAAGAGTTACAAAGGAGAAAAATATTATAATGGGAAAAATTCCATCCATTAACGAACAAATGGATCTCATTCGTCAGGGAGTAGAGGAGATTATCTCTGAAGAAGAACTAATAAAAAAACTGGAGTATGCAAAGGCGGAAGACGAACCTGTCATTGTAAAACTGGGATGTGATCCAAGTGTGCCTGATCTTCATATCGGACATGCCATTGTGTTGAGAAAGTTGAGACATTTTCAGGATCTTGGACATCAAGCAGTGCTTGTGATTGGAGATTTTACCGGAATGATTGGAGATCCGTCTGGGAAAAGTAAAACCCGACCTCAGCTGACATATCAGGAAGTGCGTGATAATGCAGATACGTACGTAGAACAGGCGTCTGTAATCCTTGATGTGGATAAACTGAAGATTGTATTTAACTCAGAATGGTTAGGTGAGATGACATTCAAGGATGTAATCACATTAGCGGGACACTACACCGTTGCCCGTATGTTGGAAAGGGATGATTTTGAGAATCGCTATAAAAATGAAGTGCCCATTTCCATACACGAATTTTTATATCCACTTGCTCAGGGAATGGATTCAGTAAAACTGAAAGCTGATGTAGAACTTGGTGGAACGGATCAAAAGTTCAATCTCATTGTAGGGCGAAACCTGCAAAGAGCTTATAGTCAAGATCCTCAGGTTATTATTACCACCCCTCTTCTTGAGGGGACGGATGGTGTTGAAAAAATGTCCAAATCATATAGAAATTACATCGGAATTACTGAAAGTCCTGGTGAGATGTACGGCAGGACCATGTCAATTCCTGATACGCTCATAGAACGTTATTTTGAATTCGCTACTGAAGTTCCTCCATCTGAGCTGTCTATGATCAAACAACAGTTAATGGATAAATCTGTCAATCCGCGTGATCTAAAACGTCAGTTAGCTCGGGAAATTGTAACGATATATCACTCGGAGAAAGCCGCATTAGAAGCAGAGAAAGAGTTTGATCGAATTTTTATTTCAAAGGATATTCCTGAATCCATTGAAGAGTATCGGATTGGACCTGAACCAGTTGCTCTGTTGCAGGTTATAGTCGATTCGGGGTTGGTCAGTTCAAAACGGGAAGGACGCCGATTGGTAGAACAGGGAGCAGTTAGGTTGGATGGTGAGAAAATAACAGATTTTCACTACACAATCAGTGTCAAGAATAAAGTGATTCTCAAGGTTGGAAAACGTCGATTTTTGAGATTGGTACCTTGAATTATTATTTACTGGAGTGGTATTTTTTAAATTATTTTGTATATTTTCTTGTCGATATTTGATGAATTGAATGTTGTTTGAGGAGGTTTTATGAGTCAAAATACGCTCGAATTTAATGATACAAACTTTGAGCAAGAGGTGATTCAGTCTGATGTACCAGTTCTTGTGGATTTTTGGGCTGAATGGTGTGGTCCGTGCAAGGTAATCGGTCCCATTGTGGAAGAAATTGCCACAGAATATAAAGGTAAAGCAAAAGTGGGGAAGTTAAACGTGGATTTAAACCGAAACATAGCAATGCAATATGGAATACGTGGCATACCGACACTACTCACATTTAATAATGGTACTGTTTCGGATCAGATTGTCGGTGCGGTATCAAAAAATAACATCACCAAAATGTTAGATAGGGTGATAAAGTAAATGGTAGTAAGAAAGGTCATTATTATTGGTTCGGGTCCCGCTGGATTAACAGCGGCAATATACACAGCACGAGCAAATATGAGTCCCCTTCTTTTTGAGGGGAATCAACCCGGTGGACAACTAACGATAACCACGGAAGTAGAGAATTATCCAGGTTTTCCTGAAGGTATTATGGGTCCCGAGATAATGGAGCTATTTAAAAATCAAGCGATACGGTTTGGGACTGATGTTCTATTCAAACAAGTTACCAAGGTTGACCTTTCTGAAAGGCCTTTTAAAGTATGGGTAGGTAATGAACTCTATAAATCAGAGACACTCATAATTGCTACGGGAGCCAGCGCAAACTTATTGGGTCTGGAGTCGGAGAAAAAATTCATTGGAAAGGGTGTTTCTGTTTGTGCTACGTGCGATGGATTTTTCTATCAAGGTAAGGAAGTCCTCGTGATTGGGGGTGGTGATGCCGCTATGGAAGAGGCGATCTTTTTAACTAAATTTGCCTCCAAGGTATCCATTGTCCATCGCAGAGATGAGCTCAGGGCTTCAAGAATTATGCAGGAAAGGGTTTTTAAAAATCCCAAGATTAATATTATCTGGAATGCTGTCATTGAAGAAGTCGTTGGGAAAGAAGATACTGGTGTAACAGGTGTTATTCTACGTGATACGGTAACAAATGAGACTCGTGAAGTGAATTGTGATGGTGTATTTTTTGCTATCGGTCATGTTCCCAATACATCCCTTTTTAAAGGACAACTGGATATGGACTCCAGAGGTTATATTATCACGAAAGATGGTTCGACCAAAACCTCAGTTGAGGGTGTATTTTCGGCTGGGGATGTTCAGGATTATATTTACCGACAAGCCATTACTGCAGCAGGAAGTGGCTGTATGGCAGCTTTAGACGCTGAACGTTGGCTTGAAGTCCAACAATAGCTCTTCTCATTATCCCCATACCTTGTAATACACCGATATGATTCGGTTGAATAAAAAAGTATGTATATATGTTTCAGAAGGAGAGTATTATGAATAGAATTCAAGTGCCAATTTTTGAACTGAAAAATGTAACTGTTTCCTACAATGATAGAATTGCTTTGAAAATTTCCAAGTTTCAGTTTCATCGGGGGACGATTTATGGTATCGTTGGACGTACAGGTTCTGGTAAAACCACCCTGCTTAAAGTACTCACTGGTAGGCTTGTTCCTACCGAGGGTCAGGTATTTTATGAGAAAGAACCCTATCAGAAAAGCTGGTTGGGGAAAGTAAAACTTCCCGCAGATATCAGTGTTCTTGATGAGGTTGATAGATACAAAGGAAAAGTTCGTGATTATTTCAACGTAAATGTTCCAGAAAGATTTGAAGAAATTAAACAAAATTACTTCAAAAAACCTCGCCATTCTAGTGAGTGGAATCTCCTGATGGATGAGCTTTCGTCTGGATTACGGTATCGGGTTCATCTCATTTCTGTTATAGAATCAGACCCAAAAGTACTGGTCATTGATGATTATGGGATGAACTTTGATACGAAACTCAAAAGGGAGTTCAACCGACGAATTCTAAACACTGTAAAATCAAGGGGAACGACGGTGATTCTCTCAACTACTGAGGCCAATTCTCTTCGGAATTTTGCAACTGTGGTAGTTTATCTGGATAATGGACATATTTCGAAGGTTCGATCTTATAAAAGTTAAACCGTTTTTTCCATTATGTTACCTAATAGAACTGGTTTTATCTACATTCCTGATTACCTCAACCATCTAACAGGGACAGGTCATCCTGAGTCTCCACAGAGACTTACATCAATTGTCAACCGGTTGCAGAAATCTCCTATGTGGGAAAAACTGGAAAAGGTTTCTCCAACATCAGCCAATCCTGAAATTATAAAGTTAGTTCATCCTGATTACTATATTGAGCATGTTAAAACAACTTGTGATATGGGTTACTCATACCTTGATTCTGGAGACACAGGAATCTGTGTTGATTCCCACAGGGTTGCATTACTGGCGGTGGGGGGGATGGTGGGAGCAATTGATGGTCTCTTTACTGGGGAACTACACACCGCTTTTTGTGCCGTTAGACCTCCAGGACATCACGCAGAAGTTGATACAGCTATGGGATTTTGTTTATTTAACAACGTAGCTATCGCCGCTCGCTATGCCCAATCCCGTTATGAAATCCAGAAAGTATTGATTCTCGATTGGGATGTTCACCACGGAAATGGTACGCAACACATTTTTGAAAGAGATCCCAATATTTTTTACATCAGTATTCATCAATACCCCTTCTATCCGGGTACAGGTAGCCAGGAGGAAACTGGCTACGGGGAAGGATTGGGAACCACCATCAATTTTCCATTATCAGTAGGATGTGGAGATAAAGAGTATCTGGATATATTTCAGAATAAGATTCCTGATATTGTTATGAAATTTTCCCCTGAATTGATTATTTTATCGGCGGGATTCGATGCACATCAGCTTGATCCTATGGCAGGTATGGAACTTTCCACGGATGCCTATCGTGAAATGACTCAAATTATGGTTAAACTTGCCACGGAAGTTTCAAACGGAAAATTACTCTCCAGTCTGGAAGGAGGATATAATTTAACCGCTTTGGCTGAAAGCGTGGAAACACATCTGATGTCACTCGGTCAGTATGATGAATAGTTATAAGAAATTATCCAAATCTTTGGATGATCGGGTCATTACCGGGGTATGTGGTGGTATTGCTGAATACTTCGATATTGATTCAAAGATTGTTCGAATTATCTGGCTCCTATTTACACTTTTTAGTGGATCTGGAATTATCGCGTACATCATTGGTACAATCATCATTCCAGAAGCTAAAGGAACCAAAAAGGATCATAGACGATCTACCACTTGGATACCTGTAATTATTCTTGTCACTTTATTCTTTATCGTACAACATCACCATTTCTTTCAACTGTTCTGGAACCAATTCTGGGAATTTACAGGGAGCTGGGTAATTTCAATAATATTATTGTTGGGAGCTGGTTATTACTTCTACATTCGTAAACCTGAGTTATTTAAAAAAGGAGACTATTCTCAAGTCAAATCAGCCATATATTTATCTTCCACCGATCGAAAAATAGCAGGTGTATGTGGCGGGGTAGCTGAGTATTTTGATTTTGATCCGACGATAGTGCGTTTTATATGGCTGTTTGGTACTTTTGTTAGCGGTGGAATTGGATTAATACTGTATATTGTTTTGGTGTTTTTTCTGCGTACAAACTCCACAGAGGAAGAGGTGTAACCGGGACATGAAATTCATTTTAATTATTATTGATGGATTGGGACTACGGAATGAATCTGAAGCTAATGCTTTCAAAATTGCGAAAACCCCCGTCTTGGATGACCTAATAGAGAACTATCCCTGTTCCAGGTTAGAAACCTCCGGTACAGCTGTAGGACTTCCTGATGGAGTAATGGGAAATTCTGAAGTTGGACATATGACGATTGGAGCAGGTCGGATTGTTAAACAGGATCTTGTGAGGATCAATCATTCCATCGAAAAAAACCAGTTTAAGGATATACATGAATTTATTGACCTGTTAAATTATGTGAAATCCAATGGGGTGAACTTACATCTTATCGGTCTTTTATCTGATGGGGGTGTACATAGCCATATCAATCACCTATTTTCTATCCTCTCACTAATACGAGAAAACGAAATAGATAGGGTCTTTCTTCACGCCATTACCGACGGTAGAGATACCTCTCCAACAGCTGGTATCGGTTATGTGGAGGAAACCATTAAAAAAATGACTGTTCTGGAAACTGGGGAATTAGCAACAATTATGGGCAGGTATTACGCTATGGATCGCGACAAGCGTTGGGATCGGACCCAGATTGCCTACAATGCTACGAGAAAAAGTATTGGAAAAATAACAAAAGATCCACTGAAGGCCATTCGTGATTCATATGCTGATGGAATAACCGACGAATTCATTAAACCAATTATCATTAAAGACGGAAATGGGAAGATACATTCCATCAATGATGATGACGCTGTTCTTATGTTTAATTTTCGAGCAGATCGCATGAGACAAATAACTCAAAGTTTGGGGGATGCGGATTTCCAGGAATTTGTCCGTAATGACCTGCCGATATTTTGTACAACGATGTCCTCGTATGATAATCGTTTTACATTTCCATTTCTTTTTCCTCCAATATCATTAAAAAATATTTTCCCCGAGATACTAGCTCAGGAGAAATATCGGCAACTCCGAATTGCAGAGACTGAAAAATATGCTCATGTAACCTATTTCTTCAATGGTGGAGAGGAGACACCGTTTCTAAATGAAGATCATATTTTGGTTCCTTCTCCCAAAGTAGCAACGTATGATCTTCAGCCTGAAATGAGCGCCCCAGAAGTGGTAAAAAAGGTTTTGAATGCTATCGAATCTGATCGTTATGATTGCATCATTATGAATTTTGCCAATCCTGATATGGTGGGGCATACAGGAAGTCTGAGTGCCGCTATTACTGCTATTGAAACCATTGATCAATCCCTTGCGGAAATCTTGAATGCAGTGAAGGGGAAGGGGGGAACAATTTTTCTCACCTCAGATCATGGAAATCTGGAAGAAATGGTAGATAATTCCACAGGTGAAATTCATACAGCACATACGCTTAATAAGGTGCCTTTTGTAGTTTTAGACCCTGAAGATAATTACAACTTGCTTCCTGAGGGCAGATTATCAGATATTGCTCCCACAATTTTAGATTATTTAGGTATTCCGATTCCGAAAGAAATGACAGGAAACACACTTTTGGAGAGAAAATGAAAGTTACAAGATACAAACAGTTAGAGAAGCTATTTTCTCAGCAGAGGATTCTTGTAATAGGTGATTTGATGTTAGATAATTACCTCTGGGGAAAAGCGACAAGAATTTCACCTGAGGCTCCCGTACCTATCGTACACATTGAATCGTCAAGCAGCAATCCTGGTGGCGCAGGCAATGTTGCTTGCAATTTGGCAAACTTTGGCGCAAATGTGACGATTCTCGGTGTTGTCGGTGATGATCAGAATGGAACTATTTTGAAAAATGTATTCTCTGAAAACAGCATTGATGATAGTGGAATTCTTGTGGATCCTTCAAGACCAACCACTGTCAAAACGCGCATAATTGCCCACAGTCAACAGGTTGTAAGGGCGGATTGGGAGGTTCATACTCCCTTGAGTGATGAACTGATTCGTGTGATGTTGGAATCCATCCATAAGAAAATCAATGATTGTGATGCCCTTATTCTGGAGGATTATGATAAGGGGTTATTTAACCAAGAGTTGATCAATGGTGTGATTGAAATCTGCCATCAGCATTCGATCCCCATTTATGTCGATCCAAAAATTAACAATTTTTTAGATTATCAAGGAATAACTTTGATCAAGCCCAATCTTCAGGAAACTGCTACGGTATTGAATTTTAAAATTGAGGATGAGGAAAAATTTTTAGAAGGTGGACAGAAATTACTAGAAAAGTTAGATTGTGAGATGGTACTTATCACGAGAGGTGAGAAGGGAATGACCCTCTTTGATTCATCAGGGTATCATCACATTTCCACAAAGGCTCGAAAAGTTCACGATGTATCGGGAGCTGGGGATACTGTCATTGCGACTTTCTGCCTTGCTCATATATCAGGAGCTTCCGGAGTGGAAGCAACTACACTGGCAAACTATGCTGCAGGTAGAGTTTGTGAAGAAGTAGGAGTGGTTCCTATCTCAAAAGAAAAGCTACACGAAATTATCGTGCACCACAATTCCTGAGTTAACATTGGTGCGGATATCCCGTCTAATTATTGTTCCTCTTCTTTTCCTTTGTTATCCCTTTACAACCTTTTCTCAGAAAAATATCAATTATGATCCCTGGGATTGGATAACTTATAGGAACAGTTCTTACATTACCTCCATCAGTGAGGGAAATGAATTTATTTATTTTGGGAGTAATGGAGGGATTTTAAGATACCATCTTTTTGGGAGATTCTGGGCTGATCCCATAACCTCATCTCAAGGATTAGCCAGCGAAAATATCACAGCGGTATATTATGATTTTACCACAAATCTTTTATGGGGGGCTTCTCAAAAAAAGGGATTGAATTATTCTATAGATGGTGGTCGAAGCTGGGAACTGGTGAATCGGGAAATTCTTGGGTTGAGACCCGGGGAAAAAATTGTTGGAATTGGTTCCAGTCCCAATTATCTATGGCTGCTAACCACCAGTCAGATAATGAAAGTTGATCATCTGTCGGGATACCTTATCGAGCCTTATTCCAATATAGAAGGCTACGAAGTAAACTGGGGCAGTTTTCTTCTAAATGATCTTTCGATCCTCCCGTCGTATTTAAATGATTTTACAGCTACTGGTGGCTGGATTAATGCGTTAGGTGTATTACATGGACCGCATTTTGAGGAAGCCATTATATCGACACTTTATGCAGATCGGTTCGGGGATATCTGGCTTGGATGTTGGGGAGGTCCCGCATTTTATGGCGATACAAATATGAAGCAATTAACACCGATACCAGCAGGACTGGCTCAGACAAGTGTTCAAATGATAGTGAAACAGAATAATGGTTTTTGGATTGGAGGAATTACAGATAATCCTCAAACAACAGGAATCACATACCTTGAGCTTGATCGAGGGATTTGGGAGAAGTATCGCTGGGGGATTGAATTCCATCAGGGTAGTGACCAAATTCTCTGCGGAGTATCGGTCGGGGAGGAAATATGGTTTGGGCTTACTGACGGGATTCTAATCTATGATGAAAGTGAAAAAGACTGGTTTCATCTGAGTGAATTGAAGGGGCTTCCTGATGAGCATATTTCTTGTATTGACTATGATGGGGATTATGTCTACGTGGGTACTCCTAAAGGTATAGTGAAGTTTTATCCAAAAACCCGAATGAAGAAACAGTGGATTCTTGAAAATATTTTAAGACATATAAACATTTATGACATACACTGGGATGGAATAAATCTTTGGATTTCCGCTGAAACTGGGTTGATTCGATGGTTACCTGATGAAGAGGAGATTAAAGTATATGGCATAAGTGGAGAAGATATTCTTCCTGTTGATCCATTTACTGGTAAGAAACCAATTGGTATGATATCTCCAATTACAGCTATAGTATCTTTCGACAGTGTTGTCTATTTTGGAGATGAAAACGGTATTCTCGCTTTTGATAACAATCGGGAATATTGGAGTCGTTATACAGGAAAATCACAATTGATTGATCAATATTTTAATGATATAACCGTGTTGGAAAATCCAGATAAAATAGGTAAAATGATATGGCTTGGAACCAATAATGGTACTATTCTCTTTGATGTGGAGTCAGACCGAATTCACCAGTTTCGAAAGAATGATGGGTTACCATCAAATGTAGTAACCTCCATTATCATTGATGGTGATCTTGCCTGGTTAGGAACCCCCAATGGATTGGTGAAATTCAAGTGGACAAAATATGTGAAATGAAACCTCTTCGTCATATTTTTCTCATTCTATTTCTGACGATATCCACCATTCACGCTGGTAAAAGTGAGCCAAGATCATTGGGGTTGCCATTTTTTACGGTTATTACACCAGCATATCCTACGGATTCGAAGGATAGAGTCCGTTTGGATGTCATAATTAAACTACCCTATGAAGCCATTCAATTTTTACGAATTGAGGGTGGATTCAAAGCCATGTATGAAGTGTATGTGAGTATCCAGGATGAGAATGGGAGTCAATTGGATGAAGAAATATGGGTGGGTACTCTTTTTTCAGAGAAGTTTACTGAAACAATTTCATCAAAAGAGTATCATCTTGAAAAAATATCCTTCTTTATTACTCCTTCAAAATGTGATGTTATTGTAAAAATAACTGATCTGGATACACGTAAGTCAGGACGTCGTAAAGTTGTTGTAGATCTAACCCGATTTTCTAATATTGTAGTATTATCAGACCTGCTCCTTATTGACGAAAAAAAGAGGAGAGAGGATCCTTTCTCGATGGGATTTCCCATATTACCTCCTCGAATTTCTGATACGGATACCTTGTTAACTATTTACTATGAAGCAAGAATTTCGATAGGTGAGTATATTATGCGAGCTGTGTTTCGTACTGACGATAATGAAATAGTGGAAAAACGAGAATTTCATAGAACATCAGATAACCCTGTAGTAATTGATCACTTAATGCTTGAAATTGGGCACATATTACGTAATAAAGTGAAGGTTGAACTGGAATTAGAACAGGGTGTGAAAACCTCTTCCGCAGATATTGTGATTGACATAAGGTGGATGGGGTTAACGAGTCACATTTATGATATTGACGATGCAATTGATCAACTTGTGTATATTGCTGAACGGAAGCAGATAAAAAAGATGAAAAAATTGAAACCAGAAAAGAAAGAAAAGATGTTTAAAGATTTCTGGAAAGCCAAAGATCCGTCACCTGGAACGACTGAAAATGAATTGATGGATGAATATTACAGGCGAGTTAAATATGCAAATGATAAGTTCACAACTTTTCAAGATGGATGGAGGTCCGATATGGGGATGATATTTATCCTGTTTGGTCCTCCTGATAATATTGAAATAAATTTATTTGCTCCCGATGGAAAATCCTACCAGTGGTGGCAATACTATTTAATCAATAAGACGTTCGTTTTTGTGGATCCAGCTGGATTTGGAGATTACGAACT
>JACNLN010000081.1:0-13568 GCA_014381485.1 Fidelibacterota bacterium | reverse complement strand
CCTGATATCTTGAATGAATCGATAAAGATAATTAATGCTTTAAATGATGGTTTTAATCTTGATTTACAGGTTGTGGAATTTGAACTTAGTGCTGATCACTATTTGATAACTGGGATAACCATCCCTGAAGAATTAGTTGATGAGTTGAAAAACAAGTTTAAAGTGATCATTCTTGGACCACTTGGCGATAAAAGAGTCTCTAATAACATACACGCCAGACAAATTATATCCACATTAATACGTGAATTAAATCTTTTCGCCATTAGCCGACCCGTTTCTTTACTCAGCTCAGATTTATGCCCATTGGAAGATAAATCCGAATCAGAAATTGATTTTCTGGTAACATACGATAGCTCTGGAGAATCTTATCCTGGTTTGGGTGGGTCATACAACAGGGGAAAAGAAGATGAAATATCAATTCAGGAAATAATTCAGACGAAAGTTGGTGTAGAAAATATTATCACCTTTGCTTTTAAGGAAGCTCTCCGTTATGGAAGAAAAAAAGTAACTATGGTAGATAATCCCATTTCTCTGAAATTCGGTCACGATTTATGGATGCGGATCTTTCGACAGGTCAGGCACAAGTTTCCAGATGTTTCTGCTTCTCACATTCCGATGAACCTTGTTGTACCTCAACTGGTTACTGATCCGGACAGGTTTGACATAATCGTAACAAATCATCTTTATGGTTCCATTATTTCTGAATTGGGTGCAGCTTTTCAGGGTGGATTTGCTATGGCAACACAACTTTATTGTGACGGAAAAGGGCTTGTTATGATACGACCAATGATAGGATCACAACAGCAGTATATTGGAAAGGATTACGCAAATCCCATGTCAGCAATTTTATGTGTAAAACATGTAATGGATCATTTTCAAAAAAAGAAGGCATCTAAAGCCATAATAACATCTTTAAAAAAGGCACTTAAAAGTGGTTGGGTCACCCGGGATCTTGGTGGAAGTTTGGGAACCAGTGAGGTCGGTGATTATATCTGCTCCGAGATGATGGAATTGACATAATGAAGCAAGTTTTATTATGGTTAGGTCAGTCAATATTTATCCATTTTTCCTCAAAAAATAACAAAAATCCTTTTGTGATTGGCAATTTAGAAGGTTAATGTTTCAATTATTATGGCAAAATTAACCAATAAAGATAAGAAATTACTTCGTCAACTTTTCAATCCCGTGATGATTAACCATTTCGTGCAGAACGTACCAGGTACTGTATCAGATGAGTGGAACTCACTTTTTTCTAAATTGCTTGGTGTTAACTCAAAAAGCATCCCCGGTAAAGGGATTGATTTACAGCTTTTTATTGATGGATCGGCAAGCTATCACAAAAAACGAGCTGGAATTGGTGGCGTCTTCTACAAAGTGAAAGGTGATAAAGTATCCGGGGATGAGCTATTTATTTTTTCTGAACATATCGGAGAAGCCACCAGTAATGAAGCTGAGTACAAAGCACTTATTCGTGGTTTGGATTATGCTAAACAATTTGATTGTGGGTCAATTTCAATTAAGGCAGATAGTGAATTGGTTGTAAGGCAAGTGAATGGAAAATATAGAGTAAAAAACACACGTCTGAAAAAATTACATCAAATTGTTAATAGACTATTGTCCGGATTCAGTTCCTGGGAAATAAATTATATTCCAAGAGGTCAGAACAAACGGGCAGATAAATTAAGTAGGCAAGGAATGAATAGGGAGGATTAGTATGAAAGCCCTTATCACAGCAGGTGGTCATGGAACACGATTACGACCGATTACCCATACAAAGAATAAACACCTCATACCAATTGGAAACAAGCCGATGCTTAATTACGCCATTGAATACGTTCAGGAAGCAGGGATATCAGAGATTGGCATTATTATCAATAGTGGAGATCAGGAAATTAAGGGAGCCTTTGGTGACGGTACGAAAATGGGATTGAATATTACTTACATTCCACAGGAAGCTCCTCTGGGTTTGGCTCACGTGGTGAAAATATCGGAGTCATTTATTGGCGATGAAAACTTCATTTTTTACTTAGGCGATAATATTCTTGTTGGTGGAATTAGAAAATTTATTGAAGACTTTGAAAACAACGGATCAAATTGCCATCTTGTATTAAGTAAGGTAAAAGATCCACAACGATTTGGGGTTCCTGAGATAAAAAAGGGTCAGATTGTTAGTATCGAAGAAAAGCCAGCTAACCCTAAAAGTGATTATGCTATCACGGGAATTTATCTCTACGATAGTTCCATTTTTGAAGCGGTTAACAATATAGAGCCATCGGCGAGAGGAGAATTGGAAATTTCAGATGCTCATCAATATTTACTGGATAGTGGAGCAACAGTTACTTTTTCTGAGATCACAGGATGGTGGAAGGATACGGGGAAAGTTATTGATCTCCTGGAAGCCAACAGACTGGTACTGGATAATCATTCTCCCATTAATTCAGGCAACATTGATGAAAACTCCACTATTGTTGGACGAGTTTCTATTGGTGAGGGTAGTCATGTGGAAAACAGTAACATCCGTGGACCGGTAATTATCGGAAATAATGTGGAAATTCAAGATACTTACATCGGTCCCTACTCATCTATTTCTGATGGTTGTAAGATTATTGGGAGTGAAGTGGAATATTCGATTATTATGGATAAAACCATCATTAAGAATGTGAATGTTCGGATTGAAGCTTCACTTCTTGGTCATAGTGTGGAAATCCGGCGTTCCCGCAGTATACCAGAAACACATCGATTTATGATTGGCGATCAAAGTCGCATTGAATTGAAATGATCTTCCTTAACCTTCCCTGATGATCATTAAGTCTCTTCAAAGGTTAAAATCTTCAACATCCATTCAATCTCTGAGAAATAATGTTCGAGAGATAATCTCTCATCTTGAAAGTGAGGGTGATTTTATCACTTTTGATGATGGAGTGCAAAAAATCCCTCGAGACTATTTAAATCGAGAGTTGGAGCAGATTGCTGAATCTCGCACTCTTGAAAGAGCGTTGTACTATATTGAACGGCTGGAGAGAGGCTTAAGGGAAGTCAGAACAAGTGGAATCAACGATATCAATTTGAATCGCTGGAAGGAATATGACGATATCATTATAGATAGTCTATGGGTTTTAGATAAGCGGGATACTACCGGGGTACATTCAGCTGATTACTGGGGAAATTTTATTCCACAAATTCCGCAGCAGATGATAAAACGGTATACGAAAAAGGGTGAATGGGTTCTGGACTGTTTTGTAGGAAATGGAACGACGTTAATTGAGAGCCAACGCCTTGGAAGAAATGGCATAGGAATTGAACTTCTTGAGGATGTTGCATCCCGAGCGAGGAAAAACATCTCCGCTGAATCAAATCGAAACAGGGTGGTCAGCGAAGTAATTATCAGTGATAGCAGAATTATTGATTACCCTTTGATGTTAAGTAAATACGGAATTGATACTATCCAACTTTTGATTATGCACCCCCCTTATTTTGACATCATCAAATTTAGCGATGACCCCAGAGACCTCTCCAACGCTGAATCGGTTGATGATTTTTTGAATCAGATGGGAGAAGTCGTTGAAAAAGCCTCATCTATTCTTGATATGGGTCGTTACCTTGTGCTGGTCATAGGAGATAAATATACCAAAGGTGAATGGATTCCTCTTGGATTTTTAACAATGCAGAAGGTTCTGGAGAGAGGTTTCTTATTAAAGAGTATCATTGTGAAGAATTTTGATCACACAGCAGGAAAAAGAAAGCAGAAGGAATTGTGGCGATATCGAGCGCTTGCTGGGGGATTTTATTTATTCAAACATGAGTACATTTTTGTATTCAGGAAAAAATAACGTGTTTTATCATCAGAGATGAACCTCGAGGAACGAGAGAAGGAACTGAAAAAACGACACTCTTATCCTTATAAATGGGGGCGATTACAAAATGACTACTATGATAACCTTACGAACTTTATTTATTCTACTATTAGATTTAAAGATTTATTGACTGAGATAGAAAAACGTTTTTGTGGGAAAGAAGAATATGAATCCTATCTTCACTACGCTATTAATCGCTGGTATAATTTTTGGTCAGCAAATAGTATCGAGAAGATATTTCATTCTCTAAGTGGGGTAGAAGCCGCTTCCGATGAGCGAGATCGGCTTGTGGATTTTTCAATCGATGGGATTCAGTTTGATCATAAATCATCGATTTTTCCTAAAGGTTTTGGAAAAAACCTTTCCTATGCACAAAAGCATCCCGGAGAATTGATTGATTGGTTGTACAAACACCAGAGTCAACAAAAGCGAAAACATCTGGAAAACAGACTTTTTATTATTTTTTATTCCAGGAAATCTTCCCATTGGAAGTTAAAAGCAGAACTTCACTGGATTAAGTCACTCATCGAGGATTATGTCTGGAATTTTGATAGAAGGAATCTTTATCACTTTAAAAGTACTAATGGTGTAATAATACAATCTGACATCATTTGGGCAATAAAGTAATAGATTCGATTCGGATGCTTCTTCAGGTTAAAAATCTTAAAGCTTACTTTCCCATAAAAGGTGGGATTTTATCAAATACCTCAGGACAGGTGAAGGCTGTTGATGATATATCCCTTAACATTGAACGAGGAGAAACGGTGGGATTGGTAGGTGAATCGGGTAGTGGAAAATCAACATTAGGAAGGGCGATTCTTCAACTTGTATCTCTTTCTGGAGGGCTGGTTCGATTTAATGATGTACCATACAATTCTTCCAGGAAAGATGCAAAAAAGGTCCAAATGATTTTCCAGGATCCTTTGAGTTCACTGAATCCGAGGATGACGGTTGGTGCTGCAATAGCAGAGGTTCTGAAGCATCACAAATTAGTTCCCCGCAATAAGGTGATGCATCGGGTTAAAGAGCTTTTCAGGATGGTAGAACTTTCACCTGAATATATTCACAGATATCCTCACGAATTATCGGGAGGACAGTGTCAACGCGTTGGAATTGCTCGAGCTTTGTCTGTGGAACCTGAACTAATTATTTGTGATGAAATTGTCTCGGCTCTGGATGTTTCTGTACAAGCGCAAATAATAAATTTGTTGAAGAAACTCCAGAAGGATAAAAAGTTATCTTATCTGTTTATAAGTCACGATCTTGCCGTAGTACGTCAAATTGCCCATCGAATTGCTGTGATGTATTGTGGAAAGATTGTGGAATATGGTGATGTCAATTCTATTATTCTGACACCGTTTCATCCTTATACTAAAGCACTAATAACTATAGCCGGTGAAAAAGGTCATCTCAAAGATATTATGAAACCGGGTGATATTGCGAATCCAGCCAACCTGCCGGAAGGGTGTCATTTCCATCCTCGCTGTCCAGTTAAAGACAGGGAAGATAAACTTCCCGATATCTGTAAAAAATTATACCCAGACTTAATTGAGAAAATTGAGGGTCATTTTGTTGCCTGTTTTCAACAGAGAAAATGAGCAATCTAATCAATAAAAAGGTTGCCTTTTACACTCTCGGTTGCAAATTGAATTTTTCAGAGACATCAACCATTGCTCGAAATCTTGTTAATAATGGTTTAAGCAAGGTAGATTTCTCTGATAATGCAGATTTATATGTTATCAATACCTGTGCCGTGACTCGTGAGGCTGAAAAGAAGTGCAGAAAGGTAGTAAGGCGGATTTTACGGCGATCTCCGGATGCATTTGTTGCAGTCATAGGTTGTTATTCCCAATTAAATCCTATAGAAATTGCAAATATTTCCGGTGTGGATATCGTATTAGGAAATAGTGAAAAATTCAACATCCTCGATTATCTAAACAATCTCGATAAAAATGCGAAAGCTCAGATTTATAGTTGCGATACTCTGGAAATGAAATCCTTTATTCCATCTTTTTCGAAGGGTGAAAGAACTCGAACCTTTCTGAAAATTCAGGATGGATGTGATTATAACTGCTCCTACTGTACTATTCCCAAAGCGAGGGGACAAAGTCGGAGTGATTCTATTCAAAATACGGTGAGATTAGCTCAAGAAATTGCAAAAACCGATGTAAAAGAAATCGTTCTTACCGGAGTAAATATTGGAGACTTTGGAAGGCGAACAGGGGAGACCTTTTTCGATTTAATTCAAAGGTTGGATAATATTGAAGGTATTGAAAGGATTCGGATTTCTTCAATCGAACCAAATTTGTTGACGAACGAGATTATTGATTTTGTACAGTGTTCAGAAAAATTTGTTTCGCATTTTCACATCCCATTACAATCGGGATCAAACAAGATATTGAAATTGATGCATAGAAGATACAGTAGAGAGATGTTTTCCAATCGAGTTGAAAAAATTAAATCAGTGTTACCGGATTGTTGTATCGGAGTGGATGTGATGGTAGGATTTCCGGGGGAAACCGAGGAAGAATTTACTGAAACGTACAATTTCATCAACAATCTGGATATATCGTACCTTCACGTATTTACTTATTCAGAAAGAAAATATATAAAGGGTGTAGATGATGATGCAAGAGATCCTGTAAAAACTTGTAGCCAAAGAAGTAAGATACTCCACTCACTTTCAGAGGAAAAACGTAAAGAATTTAATAATCAATTTTTAGGTAAAATCGTTCCTGTTTTGTTTGAGAATCATCAGAATGGTTGGCTGACTGGGTTGACTGAAAATTATATACGGACGCTTGTTCCAGCTCATACTTCGCTTATTAATTCTATCTTTGAAGTCAAATTAATTGATCACAATGGAAAATATTTGAAAGGAGAATTAATTAATTGAGTCAAATTCCCTTTATTGGAATTGCGGGAAACATCGCTGTAGGAAAAACAACCCTTACAAAGATTATTTCGGATCGTTTCAAGTGGATGGCGTATTATGAATCGGTGGATGATAATCCCTATCTGGAAGATTTCTACTCTGATATGATGCGGTGGAGTTTCCATCTTCAAATATATTTTTTATCAAAACGTTTCGAAATGCAGCGTAAAATTGTCAATAAGTGTAAACCGGCAGTTCAGGATCGTACTATCTATGAGGATGTTGAGATTTTCGCTCGCTCCCTTTACGAAATGGGAAATATGTCAAAGCGAGACTGGGATAATTATAATACGCTTTTCGAAGAAATGACATCTTACTTAGCAAAACCGACATTAATAATTTATTTAAAAGCTTCGACAGATACCCTCATTACACGATTAAAAAAGAGGGGACGAGATTATGAAAATATTGTATCCCCGGATTACTTACATCGTCTGAATATTGCTTATAACCGATGGGTCAATAATGCAAAGAAAAACTTTTCCATTCTAACTGTTGAAGCAGATGAATTTGATATGTTGACCGATCAAGGTAAACTTGATAACCTTTTGATTAGTATTAGAGAAAAATGCAAAATCAACAACTAGGTTGCTATTATTTGACAGATTGGTATAATATCCGTAATTTCGCTCACCAGATACGGGAAAAGTGATGCGATTAATAACTATTATTCTCGTTTTTATCCCCGCCATTTCTTATCTATTTGCGGATGAAAGTGGAGAAACAAACATTATTTTCCCTGACGTTTTGGTTGATCAAACCGGCCACGGGCAGATTAAACTAACAGTTGATTCTAAAGAGGAAATCTCAGGTCTACAATTTACATTGTATTTCGATCCCCAAAAAATCAAGCTTGGCACCCCTCAATTAACCAAAGATAACCAGCAGTTTAGCATTGTGTCTTATGCAGACGATGATTCCTTAAAGGTGTTAATGTTCAGTCGGGAAGGAGAGTTTTTGGACAGGGAAGAACCCATTTTGACCATTCCTCTATCCAGTGTGAATAAATTTCGTGGATCCATCAATTTACAGGTAAAGCAGGTCATCGCCTCCTCACCCCATGGAAAAAAGATGAATATCAGGATATCTTCTGGAAAGATTTATATTCTTCCTGAATTGCCGTTAGAATTTCATCTGGATCAAAATTTCCCTAATCCATTCAATGCGGAAACCGTAATCCGATTTGATCTACCTGAAGATGGTAATGTGCTGTTGATGATAAGAAATGTTCTGGGGCAGACTGTTCAAGTGCTGACTGATAGTTATCACAATGCTGGATTTCATTCGGTTGTCTGGGAAGGAGATGATAAAGAGGGAAATTTTGTTCCATCTGGTGAGTATATATGTTCGATCTATAGCGAGGGTAAAACGATTTCGATGAAAATGGTGCTTCTACGATAGAATATGAAGTATTTAGTTTTTTATAATATGTAGGTTTCAAAGGAAGGAAAAGAGTAATCCAATGAAAATAGTAATCATAGGAGCGGGTGAGGTGGGTTATCACCTTGGTAAAGGGCTCAGCAAAGAAAATCACGATATTACAATCATCGATGTATCCCCTGTGAAATGCAAGAGGGTCCGCGATAATCTTGATGTTATTGTTGTCAATGGGGATGGTGCCAGTCCGTCGGTTTTAAGAGAATCTAATGTTCAGGAATCAGACTTGGTTGTGGCAGTTACACGAATTGATGAAGTAAACCTTATTGCATCGCAGATTTCTCACAGTTTAGGGGTGAAGCAAATTATTGCACGGTTGCGAAATACCGAATACACCCAGAAGGATACCATAATTCATCCAGAAAAATTTGGTGTTGATCTGGTCATTCATCCAGAAATGGCAGCATCTAAGGAAATTGTGAGGTTGGTGATGCAAACTGCTGCCTCCAGCGTGGTTGAATTTGAAGGAGGGAGATTACAATTAATTGGCGTTCGTCTGGAAAGAGAATGTCCTATTATTGGAAATACCTTGAGTGAAGTACGAAGACAAAATATCCACTTTTCCTTTAGTGCTGTGGCCGTGCTGCGAAATCATGATTCTATCATTCCTCATGGTGATTTTATTTTTTCACCTGATGATATTTGCTATTACCTCGTACGAAGAAAGCACGCTAATGACCTGTTTAAAATGTTTGGGAAGGCAGTTCGTGAAACCCACGATGTGATGATTTTAGGCGGGGGGAAAATAGGTCGTGCGGTAGCTCGTCTATTGCAGGAAGAAATTTCTGTACGGTTGGTCGAAAATAGTCTTGAAAAAGCGAACCGCCTTGCCAGTGAACTGGATAAAACGTTGATCCTGAATGGAGATGGTACAGATATTGAATTTCTGCGATCTGAGAATATTGAAGATCTGGACAGCTTTATTGCTGTTACGGAAAGTGAACAGACAAATTTGTTATCGGGGTTATTAGCAAAATCTCTCGGAATAAGACAAACAATAGTTCATGTTTCTACAACAGAGTACATCCCAGCGATGAAAGCTATTGGTCTGGACGCTGTTATCAGTAAAACCATGTCCACTGTAAATGTTATTCTTGAATACATAAAGAGCGATTATATCGCTTCAATAACAAATTTTGAAGATATCGAAGTTGAAGCCGTGGAATTCAGTCCGGAACCTGGGAGTAAAGTTACTAGAAATTTGCTTAAAGATATTAAATTTCCCAGTGCTTCCATAGTGGGAGCCATTAACCATCACGGACACATTTCCATTCCCGATGGAGATACACAGATTACAGAAGAGGACTCCGTTCTTATCTTTACATTGCCCAGATTCATCCATAAGATTGAAAAATTGTTTACCTGAGTTAGATGCACTACAGAAGCCTTCTTAGCGTTCTTTCTGCTATTATTGTATTTCTTGGTCTAAGCATGTTACTGGCAGCGGGGTGGTCACTTTATTACGGTGAAGATGATCTGATGGGTATTCTACTATCTTCTGGCGTAACCATAGGAATTGGATTACCCATTTGGTTTATGACTCGAGGACGAGCAGAGTTATCCATAAAGGATGGGTTTGCAATTGTTACATTTGCATGGATATCTGTTGCTTTTTTTGGGTCACTACCATTTCTGTTAACAGAATCGATTACAAATTTTACGGATGCTTTTTTTGAATCTATGTCCGGCGTCACCACTACGGGAGCTTCCATCATTGGTAATCTTCAGACGCTTCCTCATCTTGAAAATGGTATCGAGAGTTTACCTCATGGTGTCCTTTTCTGGAGAAGTTTTATTCAGTGGATTGGTGGGATGGGAATCATTGTGTTTTCCGTTGCTATTTTACCCTTACTGGGTGTTGGTGGAGTTCAATTATTTAGAGCGGAAGTACCGGGTCCTATCCCAGATAAAATTACCCCGCGTGTAAGAGAAACGGCAAAAATACTTTGGCTGGCATATTTTATTATCAGTTTTGCGGAAGTAGTCCTTTTACGATTTGGAGGACTTTCATTGTTTGATGCCATCTGTCATACTTTTACTACCATGGCAACTGGGGGATTCTCAACTAAAAATGCAAGTATCGGACATTTCAACAGTTCGTATATTCAATATGTTTTCATTATTTTTATGTTTCTTGCTGGTGTGAACTTTACGCTTCACTGGAGAGCCATCACCGGGAATTTCAGAGGATATTTTAAAAACATAGAGTTTCGCTATTATGTTGGATTGATTGTCATTGTCACTGTAATAATGATGATTAATAACATTCACTATACTCACGGTTTTTCTGAAAAAACGTTTCGAGAATCCCTTTTTATGACCGTTTCCATTCTAACTACAACAGGGTATGCTGTGGCGGATTATGAGTTGTGGGGTCCTCTCGCACAGCTTATTCTATTAACCCTTATGTTCATTGGGGGGTGTGCAGGTTCAACAGGAGGGGGAATGAAGGTGGTTAGAGTTGCAACTATTGTGAAATATAGTCTGTCGGAGACGAAACGCCTACTTCATCCTCGAGCTATCATCCCGGTTCGGATAGGTCGGCATATTATTTCTGATGATGTTATCAGGAATACCTTAGGATTTCTTCTGTTTTTTATCTCTATCTTTGTATCGGTTTCAATTATTCTAACGGCGATGGGGATGGATATTGTTTCAGCATTTGGAGCCACAGCGGCATGCATTGGGAATATTGGTCCAGGCTTGGGATCAGTTGGTCCGGCGGACAACTATGCTCATTTACCGAGTCTGGCTAAATGGTTGCTCTCATTTTGTATGCTAATAGGTCGTTTGGAAGTATTTACCGTGATTGTTCTTCTAACGCGAAGTTTCTGGAAAAATTAGGAGTAAAAACTATGGCAAATGTAAAGACTGAAATTATCGATGGCGTTGGGATTATTACCATTGATCGAGAAGATGTACTAAATGCATTAAATCGGGCATCAATATTTGATATAAAAGATGCTTTTAGAGCATTAAAAAATAATACCGAAGTAGGTGTCGTTATTCTTACTGGGGCTGGCACTAAGGCTTTTATTGCTGGTGCTGATATTAGTGAATTAGCCCCACTGGATTCTTTGGATAGTATAAAATTTGCACGATTGGGTCAGAACCTGACCAATTTCATCGAATTCTACTCAAAACCAGTGATAGCTGCTATAAATGGATATGCTCTTGGTGGAGGTTGTGAAATCGCCCTTTCTTGTCATATCCGAATTGCCGCAGAAAATGCAAAATTTGGGCAACCAGAGGTAAAACTCGGATTGATTCCTGGATGGGGGGGAACTCAACGACTTCCCAGATTGGTAGGAAAGGGGCATGCTATTGAATTGATCACCTCGGGAAAGATAATTTCCGCTCAGGAAGCAAAGGAAATTGGACTTGTGAATCGAGTTGTGTCTTCCGAAGATCTTATGGAATCAGCTATTGAAATGGCAAAATCTATTTTAAAACAGAGTCCTGTGGCTGTCAGACTTTCTCTGGAAGCAATCCATCACGGGATGGAGATGACTATCGAAAAAGGGTTGGAATACGAGGCAAGTCAGTTTGGAGTTGCGTTCAGTACCGAAGATAAAAATGAGGGAACCAGTGCTTTTCTTGAGAAACGCTCCCCTAAATTTAAGGGGGTGTAAAATAAGATTAAAATTTTCCAATAGGGCTTTCTTGGAGCAAGTATCAAGTCTCGGGTCAATTTTCCTATCTTCCGTTATTCCATCACTCCTCCATGGGATTTCCCATCTGGAGCATTACTTCAATAAATAAATACCTTTCTCCGTGAAATTTCATTACTCTACCTATCGCATTAAACTTCGATACCCATTCACTATTGCCCGAAGTTCCCACGATTACTACGACATCATTTATGTTTACCTGACTGAGAATGGAGTAACGGGTATTGGCGAAGCAGCACCCTCAAATCGTTACGGGGAATCTTTCGAACAAATCATCGAATGGGTGAGTGGAGACAGGTTTAAAATTTTACCTGAATTCGAACCGTTGGATAGCTTTATAAAAAAGTTGCATTCCCGATGTAGTGAGATTCGATCTCTCAAAGCAGCATTTGATATTGCCGCTCACGATCTGTGGGGAAAACTTAATGATATCTCTCTTTGCCACCATTTTCATGCCAATCCTGATGACACACCCATTACATCATTTACCATCGGGATTGATAATCTCGATGTGATTAAACAGAAAATAGTGGAAGCTAAACCTTATCCTGTGTTAAAAGTGAAACTTGGAACGGATTATGATCAGGATATCATCACCGAAATTCGAAATCTAACTGACAAACCGATAAGGGTGGATGCCAACGAAGGATGGAATCTTGAACAAGCGCAAAGAATGTGTGATTGGCTCTCAAAGCAGAACATTGAATTTGTTGAGCAACCGTTATCAGCAGATCAGTTGGAAGATATGGTTGTCCTGAAGGGTTCTTCTCCACTGAAACTGTTAGCGGATGAAAGCTGCCTGAGTTCTGAAGATATTCCAAGTCTTGGTGAAGCTTTTCACGGAATCAACATTAAACTGATGAAAAGTGGGGGGCTAAGGGAGGCGTACAAAATGATTCAGCTTGCAAAGGAGAGTGGTCTTGAAATTATGTTAGGATGTATGATTGAGTCTTCTGTAGCGGTGACGGCTGCCACACATCTTTCACCATTAGTAGATTACGCTGATCTTGACGGTAATATTTTAATTGAAAACGATCCATTTACGGGAGTTACATTAAAAAAGGGTAAATTAATCCTTCCCAATACTCCCGGACTTGGGGTACAAATTAGAGAGGAAAGTAATGAAAATATTAGGGATTGAACATATTGCAATTGCTACTGAAGATCTCCAGAGAGCAGCATTGTTTTGGAGGGAGGTGCTCGGGATCGAACATCGAGCCGGTGAGGAAGTGGAATCGGAAGGAGTGCTGACTAATATTTTCGATACAGGGAAGGGGAAAGTGGAACTGTTATCTGAACTGGGAGAAGGTTCCCCCATTACGAAATTTCTCGATAAACGTGGACCAGGAATTCATCACATCTGTCTTGAGGTGGACAATATTAAAGAAGCAATCTGCGAGTTGAAAAACGTAGATGTGGAGTTAATAAATGATACGTCAAAAATCGGAGCAGAAGGGCACAGAATTGTGTTTATCCATCCTCGATCAACCGGGGGAGTACTGGTAGAGCTGGCGGAGAAGCCAGGTAGCGACGAAACTTGATTTACTATTACAGGTTACACAAAACTCCCTCAGACGTTCTCAAGGAGAACTAATATTAATCGTGAGTCTACTCCGAAAAGGGGTTAAAACCCCTAAAATGTTGTTTGATAACACCAACCCCGCCCTAAAG
>JACNLN010000179.1 GCA_014381485.1 Fidelibacterota bacterium | reverse complement strand
GTATTTTAATGTAACTCTTATTGGCGAAGGTGTGAATTTAAGTGAAAGCAGCGGTAATTTAATTTTATTCGCGCCAAATGTTGGTGCGGTAACGGAGAGTGATATTGGGGTGTTTGATCACTGGTCCGCCAGTCCGACGGGTGACGCATCCTTCACCAATGCGAATAACCCCACCACAGGAGTGAATTTTCACCAGGAGGGTGTGACGGTAACTGCGAATTATGTGAGTGCCAACGCAGAAGAAAGGGAGGTTGCTATTGGAGAGGGAGATACACTTTACATTCCTGCGGGCGGGATATATAATATCGAACCAACTCTGCAATTTGGAGGATTCAGGTTTAATGTGGCGGGTACATTAATGGCGGAAGGAAGTGAAGAGAATCCCATTATTTTCCAACTAACAAATCCTGATAGTGGTTTGTGGGGCGGATTTATCCTATCACATCCAAATGCCGATATTACTCTGAAATATATACATATCTCAGACGCTGCCTATTCGTATGGTAGCGGTGCTGCAATCGTGCTTATTGAAGGGAAAGCTACCATTGAAGACTGCATTATCACCAGACCGGCACTTCAAAAGAATGCTATAAGTATTTCTGACGGCGTTGAAGCTGCTATTTTAAGAAATCTTTTAGTAGGAGATGGAGACGCAAATTCCACTGGTATCAGTTGCACATCAAACCTGACAGATAACGTCTTAAAGATCTTAAACAATACCATTGTGAATTTCGGTATTGGTATTAGTGCAAGTTCTAATACATCGTGCACGGAAGGAAATCCGGCAATAGATATGCGAAATAACATTATTTATTATGATCATCAAACATCCGGCGGTACTTATGGTTTTGATCTCAATTTCCAGCAAAACTACTGTTTTGATGTGACTTACAATGATATTTATGGATATACAGAACAATTTTCTATTTTTCTAAACTATCCTTATAAAGTTGGTGTTATCAACGATGATCCTATTTTTGTGGATTCAGATAACGTAGATTATCACCTGACAACAAATTCCCCCTGCATAGATGCTGGTGATCCCGACCTCAATGGCGATGGAATGAATTGGGAAACAGATCCCGATGACCAAGACCCCGATGGTACACGAATGGATATGGGCGCATTATACTATGATGGCATTCCCTCGATACCATCGGGGTTTGGTATTACCGGTAGTGCTGGGCAACACCCAACCCTGTACTGGAATCTGTATCTGAGCTGGAAATCCGATATTGTCTGGTACAAAATCTATCGCAGACTTACTGACTACCAGTCAACTTATGAATACCTCACCTCTGTTGATAAGTATACAAACCTCTACGAGGATACTCAGGTAACAATAGCAAGTAGCGGTGGAAAATTGCGGTTAAATCCTTCTGCCTGTTATAGGATAACAGCGGAAGATAGTGAGGGGAGTGAATCTGATATGACATTTCCAAAGTGCAAACCGTACTTGCCATATAAGCAGATAGTTAAATCGGAAAACCTTCCTGATAAATTTGCTCTTTATGAAAACCATCCCAACCCCTTCAATCCAATCACAACAATAAAATACGATTTACCTGAAGAATCATTTGTGGAATTAACGATATTCGACTTGTTAGGTAGGGAAGTTAAAACATTAATAAATGGGAGTGAGACAGCAGGGTTTAAAAGAGTGCTATGGGATGGTAAGAATAATAGAGGCAAATCAGTTGCTTCTGGGTTGTATATCTACCGCCTTACCGCTGAATCAATCGAAAGTAATAAGAAGTTTCATCAAACAAGGAAGATGGTATTGTTGAGATGATGTACTAAATGATGATATGTAATTTTAAAAATGTTCACGCACCTAAACACCCACTCCACTTTTTCCAAAATGGCCGGCACCGCCTCCCCTCGGGAGCTGCTGGCTCGAGCTCGGAAATACCGCATGAGCCATCTTGCTCTTACAGAGGTGAACGGGGTCTGGGGATTTATCCGCTTTGTTCAGCTTGCGAAAGAATATGACATCCTCCCCATAGCCGGCACCAACCTTATCACCAGTCGTGATGAAGTCATCCTGCTGGCGGAAAATCAGATGGGATACGAAAATATGTGCCGGGCTATATCCCGAGTGCACGACGATCCCAATGCTTCCATTTCGGAAGTTGTTAGTGCTTACTACGAAGGATTGTTCATTCTTTCTCCCCAAGAATCTATACTGAGGGAACTGACCTCTTGTGTTTCTGATTCCCATCTTTTTGTAGAGTTGAGGCCCGGCGTCAGCGAAGCGGAATCGAAGCGGCTGGCAAAGAAATTTAATCTGGAAATTGTGGCAACTGGAGATGTTTATTTTTTACATCCCGAGGATCATGCCAGCCACAAAATCCTGCGAGCCATTGAAAAGAACGCAATTCTTTCTCAATTGACGTCAGAGGACTACAAGAGCGAAAAGCACTACTTCCGTTCTGAGAAAGAGATGGTTCAAATGTTTCCCAACAGTCTGGAAGCCATCAACAATGCTCACTACCTGGCGGAGCGGTGCAAAACGGACTGGAATTTTTTGAACACCATTTTTCTTGGCCAGTCTCTGAAGGAAACGCACACTGCTAATAAAAAACTTCGGGATATGGTGTGCGCCGGTGCCACCAAACGGTATGAGAAGATTACGGAGAACATCCGGGAGCGGATTGAATACGAGCTTGCCATCATCACCCAGAAAGGATTTGCTCCCTATTTTCTGGTGGTGTGGGATATTATTCAGCAGACGAGAGCCACCATCGGCCGTGGATCGGCAGCTGCTTCCATCGTGAGCTACTGTCTCTTCATCACCCAGGTGGATCCGATCCGGTACAATCTCCAGTTTGAGCGCTTCATCCATCCAGAGCGGGAAGGGATGCCCGATATTGATGTGGATTTTCCCTGGGACGAGAGGGATGACATACTGGAGTATGTGTTTCGAAAGTACGGCCTCCACCGGACGGCTATGGTTTCCAATCAGGTGTTCCTCCAGCCGCGATCCGCCGTGCGGGAGGTGGGAAAAGTGTACGGTCTTTCCAATGAGGAGATAAAAGCGGTCACCAAGCGGATTGGGTGGTACAGCCGGCAGAAGGAGCTCGTGAAATGGGTCCAGACGGATGACCGTTTCAGCAATCTCGATCTGGACGATACACTCCTGGAGATTCTGAAACAGAGCGAAACAATTGTAGGAGCCTTTCGCACCTCTTCCGTTCATCCCGGGGGTGTGATTATTGTGCCGGATGAAATCCGGAAATACGTGCCAGTACTGAAGGCGACGAAAGGGGTTCAAATCGTGGAGTGGGAAAAGGACCAGGTGGAAGATTCGGGACTCCTGAAAATTGATCTTTTAGGGAATCGTTCCCTGGCGGTGGTACGGGATACTCTACGGCAGATAGGTCTTCATCGCGACAGGTACGTGGACTATCATCAGATTCAGTCCGTTGGAGATCCCAAAACGGAAGCCCTTATGAAAAATGGGAAGACCATGGGAGTGTTCTACATCGAAAGTCCTGCTACCCGTCAGCTTCTGGCGAAAGCGGGCGCGGTTGATTTTGAGCACGTGGTAATCTACTCCTCCATTATCCGTCCGGCTGCTAACCGCTACACCAATCTGATGCTGGAACGAATCCATGGAAAGCCGTGGAGACTCCTCCACCCTGACCTACACTTTTTGAAAGAGAGCTACGGAATCATGGTCTATGAAGAACAAGTATCCATGACTGCTCGAAAGATAGCAGGATTCGGATATGCCGAGTCAGACTATCTCCGGAAGGTGATTTCCCGCCCATCGCTGGAGCACCTCGTGCCTCACTGGAAAAAAAAGTTCGTGGCGGGAGCTATGAAACGGGGGTATCCTGAAACGCTGGTGAACGATCTGTGGGGGATGATTGAATCGTTTTCCGGCTACTCATTCTGCAAGCCTCACTCCGCATCTTATGCGATGCTCTCGTTTACCTGCGCATATCTGAAGGCGCACTATCCGGCGGAATTCCTTGCGGCGGTGGTAACGAATCAGGGGGGATACTACTCCGCGTATGCCTATCTGAGTGAAGCTCGCCGGTGGGGGATTGAAATATTGCCTCCCCACATTAATCTCAGCGAACGGACCTACAAGGGAAGTAAAGATAAGATCCGTATGGGATTTATGTCCATCAAGGGGCTTCAGGGAAAAGCGGTGGAGGCTGTGCTGGATGAAAGAAAGGTGCGAGATTTTGAGTCGCTTGAAAATTTTCTTGTGCGGGTGGATCTGGATGTGGCTGATGCTATGGCTCTCACCAATGCCGGCTGCTTTGCGGAACTTGAGCCGGAGCTTACTCACCGGGAGATTGCCTTTAAAGTAGCCTCCTTTTATCTGCAGGATGGAGACCGCTCTCCCATTACGGAATCTCCTCTGAAAGGGGAACTAACCAGAGAAGAAAAAGTCCAAATGGAAATCGAAATCTTCGGCTTTCCCGTTTCTGAACATCCACTGGAAAGATACCTCCCCTTTCTGAAAGGTAAGATTAAAAAGGCGAAAGACATCCCGCATTATGTTGGGAAAACCATCAATCTTGCCGGTGTGTACATTACCCGGAAGCAAGCCATGACCCGCAGGAGAGAGCCGATGGAGTTTGTCACCTTTGAGGATGAAACGGACATCTACGAATGCGTCATGTTTCCAGATGTATTTCGGAAATATGGTGACCTTCTGAACTGGGAGACCCTCTTTGTCCTCCGTGGGAAGGTGGAGAAGGCGTACGGGGTTTACACCGTAACCATAGAGAAGCTGGCAAGCCTTCAAAAGATGGTGAAGAAGATGAAAAGTGTGAAAGTTGCAGATCAGAAGAGCAGGTTGCTGGAGGGTGTGTACAGATAGTGGATTTCAATTGATGTCAAAATTAAATTGGTTTACATTGTTTTCAGGAATTTAGCAATGTGTGGCAGAAAAACATTAACCAAAAGTAAACTCGAGTTAATAACCTTTCAAAGGTTTCAAACCTTTGAAAGGCTAAAGAACGATGCGGTTCATTAAAGACAATTACTATCATATTTACAATCGTGGTATTGACAAAAAACGTATATTTTATACAAGGGGAAATTATTTATACTTCATTGATTTATTGAGAAAATACTCGATAAGGTATTCTATTTCCGTGATTGCCTATTGTTTAATTCCAAACCATTATCATTTAATGTTGTATCAAAAGACTGACATACCTGTATCCAGATTTGTACAATCATTAAATAATGTTTTTGTGCAGTCGATGAATAAACAGTTGAATAGAAAAGGTACTTTATTTGAGGGTAGAGCTAAGTCCAGGATAATAAATGATGAATTTTATTTAATGCATATTTCACGATATATTCATTTAAATCCACTAAAACATAATTTGGTGCAAAATTTATTGGACTGGGAATTTTCAAATTATCATGAGTGCATAGGTACACGAAATGGGGAATTATTTGATCCGGAATTTATTCAAGCATGGTTTGATACAAAAAGTAACTCAAGTTTCGCATGTGAATAGCCTCGTCCTTCAGGGCGGGGATATTGAAG
>JACNLN010000039.1 GCA_014381485.1 Fidelibacterota bacterium | reverse complement strand
TAACTAGTAATTTGTGTTGGAAAAACGTGTGTAAGTAAAAAAATAGAAATTAGACACTAGTAAATGAGAAATCGAAAATGGATAATCCACTTATAAGAATAGATCCTGGACTGTTTATCTGGTCGATCGTTTCTTTCCTTGTTTTATTGGGAGTTCTTGCAAAGTTTGTGTGGAAGCCGTTAAATGAAGCTCTCGATCGCCGTGAGAGAAGAATCAGGAAGTCGCTTGAGGAGGCGGAACAGGCAAGGAAGGAGATGGAAAAGCTTCATCAGAAATCGGAGGAGATTATCACAAAAGCCAGAGGGGAAGCTCACTCTATTGTAACCGAAAGCAAGGCTGCTGCGGGGCGTATGAAAGACGAACTTTTTCGTGATGCAAAAGAGAAAGCTAATTCTATTCTGAGTGATGCAGAGAAGCAGATTCAAGTAGAAAAAGATAAAGCAATACAGAAAGTGAAAAAGGAAGTTGTGGATATTGCCCTTCAAGTTGCCTCAAAACTCATTAAAAAGAATCTCACAAAGAAAGATAACCAATCCATTATCGAGGATTCGCTCAAGAAGATCGAATCATATGAAGCCTGATCGTAAAGCAAAACAATACGCTTTTGCACTGTTAGAGACAGCAAAACAAACGGACTGTGTAAAAGACGTTTATGTGTCTCTACAGAGTATTCTAATATTGTTCAAATCAAATCCTCATTTTAGGGTCTTCTTCCTTTCCAGACGAATAGAGACGGAGATAAAAATTTCTGTACTGCGGACTCTCTTAAAAGAGGCAGGACTTGACCTTGTTTTCGAATTTATTCGTATTCTGAATCAGAGAAATGAAATGCTCTTATTTAAAGATGTGGTTATATCATATGCAGAACAATATAAAGAGGCAATGAACCTGCTTGCTGTGACGACTTATGTGGCGGATAAATTGAGTCATGAGGATTTGGCTTACATCATCTCTTCTCTGGAAAAATCAAAGAACAAAACTATGGATATTAATGAGGTTGTTGACCCCAATTTACTGGGTGGTATCAAACTAAGGATTGGAAATATCTTTTTGGATGGAACTCTAAGATACCGTTTGGAAAGTCTGAAAGAACAATTAATACAATCCTAACTTGAATTATTCACTAGCGTTACAATGATTAGCTGAAAGAGGAAAAACATTCTCGATTTTGAGTAATTTTAACAACTGGGTAAACGTATGGAAATTAAAACGAACGAGATTACAAAACTGTTGAAGGAACAGATTGAGAAATTCGATCTGGTTCTGGATGTATCGGAAGTGGGTGAAATTATAGAAGTAGGTGACGGCATTGCAAGGGTATCTGGACTGGAAAACGTTATGGCAAGTGAGTTGGTGGAGCTTCCGAATGGTGTGTTTGGCATGGCTCTGAATCTGGAAGAGGATAACGTTGGTTTAATATTGTTTGGTGAGAGTCAATTGTTAAAGGAGGGGGATTTAGCAAAGCGAACCGGCCAAGTGGTAGAAATCGGTGTAGGCAAGGATATGTTGGGTCGGGTAATAAATCCTCTCGGACACCCCGTTGACGGAAGAGGACCTATTGAGGCAAAAGAGACCTGCTACGTTGAGCGAAAGGCACTTGGTGTTCTATCCCGTCAGCCTGTGAAGGAACCTCTTCAAACCGGTTTAAAATCTATTGATGCTATGATTCCTATTGGTCGTGGTCAGAGAGAACTCATTCTTGGTGATCGTCAGACAGGGAAAACCGCCATTGCAGTTGATACCGTCATCAATCAAAAGTTTACACATAACACAGATTCTCCAGTCTACTGTATTTATGTAATGATTGGTCAAAAGGCATCAACAGTGGCGAGGGTAGTGGCAGAGTT
This sequence comes from Fidelibacterota bacterium, assembly GCA_014381485.1. Lineage (GTDB taxonomy): Bacteria > Fidelibacterota > Marinisomatia > Marinisomatales > CAZVFT01 > JACNLN01. Next base: position 3,744 of record JACNLN010000039.1, on the reverse strand, counting down.
GAAAAAGTATGGTGCAATGGACTATACAACGGTCATTACTGCCAGTGCTTCATATCCAGCCCCGATGCAATTTATCGCTCCTTATGCCGGCTGTACCATTGGTGAATATTTCCGGGATAACGGAGAACATGCTCTAATTATCTATGATGATCTTTCCAAACACGCTGTTGCCTATCGTCAGGTATCCCTGTTGCTCAGACGGCCTCCAGGTCGTGAAGCATACCCCGGGGATATTTTCAATCTTCATAGTCGGCTGCTAGAACGGGCATCGAAACTGTCGGATGAACTGGGTGGGGGTTCATTAACTGCATTACCCATCATTGAAACTCAGGAGAGTGACGTTTCTGCTTATATTCCAACTAACGTAATTTCAATCACGGATGGCCAGATTTACCTTGAACCCTCTCTGTTTTATTCAGGTGTACGTCCCGCTGTTAATGTGGGGGTTTCTGTATCACGAGTGGGGGGTAATGCACAGATCAAAGCCATGAAACAGGTAGCCGGATCACTGCGTCTTGACCTAGCACAGTTTCGTGAACTGGAAGCTTTTGCAAAATTTGGTTCAGATCTGGATGAGACGACTCAAAAACAGCTCACAAGGGGATACAGATTAGTGGAATTGTTGAATCAGAATCAGTTTGAACCAATGTCAGTCGAGAATCAGGTGGCTGTGATTTACGCTGGTACCCAGGGCTATTTAGATGAACTAACTATTGATCAGACAAAAAGATTTAGTAAAGAATTTATCTCTTATTTGGAATCTTCTGGTGGCAAGATTTTAAAGGATATCCGGGAAAAGAAAGAAATCACAGAGGATATCGAAACAGCGTTGAAAAAAGTCATTGATGATTTTTTAGGGGGATTCAAATAGAGATCTGTGGAACATCCGCCTGTCTCGCCCGCCTGACATCTTTCCTGCCAGCCCTCCCGACAATCGGGATGGGGCAGGCTGGCGGGCAGGTAGCGGAGCGTATCGGGGATTCCTTCGGGGAAGTTTGAAGCAATTCGTGATTATTTGAATGCGTAAAGAGTAAAAGTCAAACATATTCGATAATGGCTAGTTTAAAAGACATTCGACATCGCATATTGGCAGTCAAGAATATTCAGAAGGTGACCAGAGCGATGAAAATGATTGCTGCTGTAAAACTGCGGCGAGCTCAGTCTAATATGGAAAAGGCACGACCTTATGCCTACAAGATCAATGATGTTCTCATGCACCTGTTACCAACTATTGACCGGAGTCTGAATCGATTGCTGGAGATACGTGAGCCACAGAACATTGGTGTCGTTGTGGTAACTGCTGATCGAGGCCTTTGTGGAAGTTTCAATTCAAATATTCTTCGAAAAGCATCAGAAATCCTTGTGGAATACCAGAGGGAATCCATCAAGTTAATCTGTGTCGGTCGAAAAGGAAGAGACTTTTTTCGAAAGCTTGACTACAATATAATCGGTGACTACACGAATTTTTGGCGCAATCTCAATTTTGGCCATGCTATTTCTATTGTGGAACAGATTACGGAGCTTTATATAAAGCACGATTTGGACAGGGTTGATATCATCTACAACAATTTTAAAAATGTATTTCAGCAGCAGGTGATCACTCAACAATTCTTACCCCTTATTCTTTCAGAGGAACTATCTGAAAACACGAGGAAGGAAGATTTTGGGGAGTATCTGTTTGAACCGTCGGAGGAGGTTATTGTCAATTCATTGGTACCAAGACATCTCAATATTCAGATGTGGCGTGTTTTACTGGAATCGAATGCGGCAGAGCAGGCAGCACGTATGAATGCTATGGCTAATGCAACAGACAATGCTTCTGAGGTGATTTCAACTTTAACACTTAATTACAACAAGGCACGCCAGGCTGCCATTACCCGGGAGCTTCTTGATATCGTTGGTGGCGCCGAGGCGTTGAGAAAAGCAAGAAGGTAAACAAATGGAGTACGCTGGAAAAGTTATTCAGATTATGGGGGTTGTTGTTGACGTTGTTTTTGAAGATGGGCATTTACCTGAAATTTATAATGCCCTGGAAATTGAACGGGAAGATGGAAACAACCTGGTGTTGGAGGTTGCACAACATCTGGGTGACTTCAAGGTTCGGGCTATCGCTATGGATAACACCGATGGCTTGAGTCGCGGAACGGAAGTCAGGGATACTTGTGGTCCTATCACAGTTCCAGTAGGCTTAGAGATTCTGGGTCGGATGTTTGATCTTCTTGGCAATCCAATTGATAATATGGATCCCGTTGAAACGGAGAAACGCTATTCCATCCATCGAGCAGTTCCCGACTTGGAAGACTTTTCTGTTGAATCGGAGATGTTTGAAACAGGAATCAAGGTGGTGGATTTATTGGAGCCTTATACAAAAGGCGGGAAGACGGGTCTGTTTGGAGGTGCTGGTGTGGGAAAGACGGTACTGATTCAGGAACTGATCAGGAATATTGCCACAGAACACGGCGGATATTCGATTTTTTCCGGTGTAGGTGAACGAACCCGGGAAGGGAATGACCTTTATCTTGAAATGAAGGAATCGGGCGTTCTTGAAAAGACAGCACTTGTATTTGGTCAGATGAACGAACCTCCCGGTGCTCGATTGAGAGTGGGCTTGTCTGGATTATCTATGGCAGAATATTTCCGGGACGAAGAAGGGAAAGATGTCCTGTTGTTTATTGATAATATCTTCCGATTTACACAGGCTGGTTCTGAAGTATCTGCATTGTTGGGTCGAATGCCCTCGGCTGTGGGATACCAGCCCACATTGTCTACGGAAATGGGTGAGCTGCAGGAGCGTATCACGTCTACGAAGAAGGGATCCATTACATCGGTACAGGCGATATATGTTCCAGCAGATGATCTGACAGATCCTGCTCCCGCTACGACTTTTGCTCATCTGGATGCGACTACCGTTCTGTCAAGACCCATTGTCGAACTTGGAATTTATCCGGCTGTTGACCCGCTGGATTCAACATCCAGGATTCTTGATCCGCGTGTTATCGGTGAGCGTCATTATCAAGTGGCAAAAACTATACAGAAAATTCTTCAGAAATATAAAGATCTTCAGGATATCATCGCTATTCTGGGAATGGATGAACTCTCAGATGAAGATAAGACTATCGTGCGGAGAGCACGTCGGATTCAGCGATTTCTCTCTCAACCATTCTTCGTAGCAGAAGCTTTCACTGGAAAACAGGGACGGTATGTAAAATTGGAGGATACCATCGATGGTTTTGAACGGCTCATAAATGGTGAGTTTGATCATTTGCCCGAACGGGCGTTTCTGTATGTAGGGACAATTGATGAGGCTGTTGATAGCGCCAGGGAAATGGGGGTTACTGTGTGAAAACATTTGATTTAAAAATTGTGACTCCCACTCAGGTTTTTGAGGAAGCAGATGTGACATATCTTCGCTGTCCCGGTATGGATGGTTTGTTTGGAGTAATGGCGAGACACACCCTGGCTATTTTTGCCCTTGATATCGGTGAAATCAAGGTTACCAGGGATAAACGAGATTTTTATTTTGCTACCAGTGGTGGATATACCGAGGTGATGGGGGATTCAGTTTTGGTTCTTGCGGAAACAGCTGAAAAAGCTGATTACATTGACAGGGAGAGGGCAGAAGCTTCGTTAAAGAGGGCAAAGGAGCGTCTGGCAAAAAGGAGCGAAGAAATTGAGATTCAGCGAGCAGAAGCCTCTATGGCGCGAGCTATAAATCGTCTCACGGTTTCGAGGAAGTAATGGTTA
>JACNLN010000176.1 GCA_014381485.1 Fidelibacterota bacterium | reverse complement strand
AGGGGAATAAAAAGTTCAATTAAGATATTTGTATAACGATGGCGAAAAAAAAGATACCATTGCTTAAAGAATTCTTGAAAGGAATCTGGGATGAAAACCCTGTTCTCCATATGTTGTTGGGATTGTGTCCCACATTAGCCATAACGAATTCTGCCATCAATGGTCTGGCGATGGGGTTAGCCACGACATTTGTCCTTCTCAGTTCAAGCATTATCATTTCACTTTTGCGGAAATTAATTCCCCATCAGGTTCGGATTGCCAGCTATATCGTCATCATCGCTACATTCGTGACGGTGGCAGATCGGTTTTTAGCCGCTTATTTTCCAGAAATCAGTAAAGCTCTGGGACCTTACGTTCCTTTGATCGTGGTGAACTGCCTGATCCTGGGCCGGCAGGAAGCTTTTTCATCAAAACACAACACGGGAAGATCGATTTTAGATGGTCTGGGAATGGGAACGGGTTTTATTCTGGTTCTCGTCGTTTTGGGAAGCATCAGAGAAATTCTGGGATCGGGAACACTCTTTTCCCTTCAGATTTTGGGTGATTGGTTCAATCCATGGATGGTTATGATTTTACCCCCCGGTGCCTTTTTGACATTAGGACTTCTCATTGGTCTGGGTAACTGGTATAACGCAAAGAGGGCAAGCGCATGAAACTCGTCCTTTTATTCATCTCTGCTGCGATTGTCAATAATTTCGTTCTGACGTACTTCCTTGGAATATGTCCCTTTGTTGGTGTATCCAAACGAATCTCATCTGCTATTAGCATGGGACTGGCTGTTATGTTTGTGATGACGATTGCCGCTGCTGTGACATGGTTGATCTATCATCTCATTTTAATACCATTTCATATCGAAATTCTAGAATATGTTGCATTTATTCTTGTAATTGCTTCCCTGGTTCAGCTCGTAGAAATGTTCATTCGGAAAGTGAGTAAACCGCTTTATGATGCATTGGGAATTTATTTGCCGTTGATAACAACGAACTGTGCTATTCTTGGTCTAGCACTTTTTTCGGTTTTGAGAGATTACTCATTTATTGAATCTCTTATTTTCGGAATTGGTGCAGGGAGTGGATTTACGCTTGCTCTGGTTATCATGGCTGGGATCCGAGAAGAGTTGGAATTGGCGGAGGTTCCCAAACATTTTAAAGGAGCTGGTATAACCATGATTGTTGCCGGCAGTTTAGCTCTCGCTTTTATGGGATTTGCTGGATTAATATCGATTTGAGGAAATATTAAGGTTACATTCAAGATGAATTTGCGATCAACATAATGTGGACTTTAAAATGGAATTGAATTCATTGATCATCTCTATTGCCAGTATGGGAGGACTTGGATTTCTGTTTGCAGCTGGATTGTCCCTGGCTCATAAGAAACTTTATGTTGAAGAAGATCCCAGAATTTCTCTGGTTCTTGATGAGCTCCCCGGCGCCAATTGTGGAGGGTGCGGGTATCCAGGGTGCGCCAGCTTTGCTGAAAACCTTGTGAGCGGGGATGTAAATATCGGTGGCTGCCCTGTTTCCGGTGATGAAGCTATAGAAGAGGTTGGGAATATTTTAGGTATTGTGGTGGAAAAGAGAGAGAGGAAAATTGCTCGTATTCTTTGTCAAGGTGGAATTTATGAAACTGCCCGAAAAGCAACCTACGATGGAATAAAAACGTGTATAGCAGCAACCCTGGTCAATGGAGGTGACAAACTCTGTCGATATGGTTGCATCGGGTTTGGCGACTGTGTTCAGGTGTGTCCGTTTGGTGCTATTAAAATGGATGAAAACGGACTGCCTGTTGTTGATTCGGAAAAATGTACCGGAGATGGGAATTGTGTAGATGCCTGTCCAAGAGGAATAATTGAGCTCCATCCCGAGAGTCACCAACTGTTTGTTCTCTGTAAAAATGAAGACGCTCCAAAGGAAGCACGAAAAGCCTGCCTGACTGCCTGTATAGGATGTGGAATTTGCGTCCGAGCAGTAGAAGAAGAACAGATCGTTATGGAAAATAATCTGGCCATCATCAATTATGATTTGTACAGCAAAGAACCCGTTTTACCCACTGAGAAGTGTCCTACAAACTGCCTGGTTGTGATTCCCAAAGAAACTCCATTAGAAGTAAAAGCTCTTGCATAACAGATGGATAAAAGTGGTGAACATGGGACGGTAGTTTCTTTAGAAGGTCAGCTTGCTCGCATCCAGGTCTCAACAACGGATTCTTGTCGAAAATGTGGAGCTCGGGTCATCTGTACTCCCACTGATGAGACCTATCGAACGGTTATAGCTTTGAACAAAATTAAGGCAAAAGTTGGAGATCAGGTACTATTCACGGAAACGTCCAACTTTCTGTTAAAATTATCTATTTTTCAGTATGGGATTCCTCTCGCGGGATTTTTTGTAGGGGTCTTTTTTGCATTGGGAATTGGAAAGTATACTTCCAGTCGGGTGGGAGAATTATGGCTTTTTTTAAGTGGGATTATTGGAGTGATTCTTGGAGGTCTGTATTCTCATCGAAGGATTAAAAAAATGGCTGAAGGTTCCCGAGCATTTTTTAAAATTCAGCAAGTACTTTGATTCTATCTTTTTCTATGAAAATACCGTAACTTTTAATCACAAACCAATGGAAACTTTTTTATTAATTTTTTCATAACTGAATAAGTTGCATTCAACATTATCATCAATGATGGAGGAAAATATGAAGCGTTTCATAACAACCGGATTTGTAATTTTAGTTTTTTTCTTGGCTGGCTACAGTCAATCACCAAAACCTGTTTCAACGGCCGAATCTTCGGAAGATGTATTATCCCTTGATCAGGAACTGCCCATTGATACAAAAGTAGTGATGGGAAAACTTGAAAATGGGGTGAATTATTATATCCGGGAAAATAAAAAACCTGAAAAGAGGGCTGAACTTCGACTGGTAGTGAATACAGGTTCTGTCCTGGAAGATGACAATCAGCAGGGACTGGCTCATCTATTGGAGCATATGGCTTTTAACGGTTCGGAACATTTTGAAAAACAGGAACTGGTTGATTTTCTGGAATTGGTCGGGATGAGGTTTGGACCGGATCTCAATGCTTACACCAGTTTTGACGAAACGGTTTATATCCTTCAGATTCCTACAGACAGCCTGGAATTAGTGGAGACAGCTTTTCAAATTCTGGAAGATTGGGCACATGGACTGAAACTGGATGAAGAGGAGATTGACAAGGAACGAGGTGTGGTGATTGAAGAATGGCGCCTTGGCAGGGGAGCAGAAGCCCGAATGAGGGACAAACAATTTCCAATTTTGTTTAAGGGATCAAAATATGCAAATCGGCTACCCATCGGAAAGAAAGCCGTTGTTGATACCTGTCACTACGAAACATTGAGAAAATTTTATCGAGATTGGTATCGTCCTGACCTCATGGCGGTAGTGGCGGTTGGGGATTTTGATGTAGATTGGGTTGAAGGTCTTATATCTACATATTTCAACAGACTGATTCCTCCTGAAAAGATGAGGACGCGAGAAACTTTTCCTGTGCCGGGACATGAGGAAACCCTCTTTGCCATTGCTACAGATCGGGAAGCAACTGTATCTCGGGTAGCGGTTTACTATAAACAACCATTGCAGGAGGAAAAAACTGTCGGAGATTATCGTCGCAATATTGTTCATAATTTATATAACGAAATGCTGAATCAACGGCTGGATGAACTCAAACGTCAAGCTGATTCTCCGTTTCTATACGGATATTCTCACCAGGGTCAATTCATCCGTCCAGGTGAGGTTTACATACTCATGGCAGGTGTCCAGGACAATGGCATTGAGAAAGGATTGGATGCCCTCCTGACAGAAGCAAAACGAGTGGATCAATTTGGTTTTACTTCGACTGAAATGGAAAGAGCGAAAAGGGAGCTATTGCGGTGGATTGAGAATGCGTACGATGAGCGAGATAAAACTGAGTCAAGAAGTTTTACATGGGAGTATGTCAGACATTATCTGACGAAGGAACCCATTCCGGGAATTGAGTACGAGTACGAACTGTACGGGAAATTTCTCCCGACAATTGAACTGGAAGAGGTTAATCAACTGGCTCGGGAATGGTTAACGGAATACAACCGGGTCATTATGGTAAATGCACCGGAAAAGGAAGAAGTTACTGTCCCAGACGAGGAGCAGTTGTTACAGGTATTTATAAATATCGAGAATACTGCTTTAACACCCTACGAAGACACAGCGCTGGATCAACCGCTTGTTTCACAGATTCCCATTGCTTCGGAGATTACTTCAGAAAGTTATTTGGATGATCTTGATTTATATAAATGGGAATTGGCAAATGGCGTCCGAGTGCTGTTGAAACCCACCGATTTTAAAAATGATGAAATCCTGTTTTCCGCATACAGTCCCGGAGGACATTCTTTAGTAGCGGATGAAGATCATGTTGCTGGTATGGATGCTGCTGATGTGGTAAGGGAGTGTGGTGTTGGTTCTTTTTCCTTTATCGAATTGGAAAAACTTCTTGCAGGAAAAAGAGTGAGGGTTTCCCCCTATATTCATGAACTGTATGAAGGATTTTCCGGCTCCGCTTCACCGCAGGATATGGAAACTATGTTTCAGTTGATTTATCTCTATTTTACAGTTCCTAGGCAGGACAGCACAGCATTTCTGGCATACAAGGAGAGGTTACGGGGTTTTCTGGAGAATCGAAGTGCACGACCAGAATCAGCTTTCAGAGACACAATTAAGGTAACCCTGTCTCAGCACCATCCCCGCCGAAGGCCGTGGTCGGTAGAATTACTGGAAGAAATGAATTTGGAAATGTCCTATACTTTTTTCCAGGATCGGTTCGCAGATGCGGGTGATTTTAGTTTCATTTTTGTTGGGAATTTCGATCTTGAAGTGATTCGGTCCTTCGTTGAAACCTATCTTGGTGGGTTACCTGCTATCAATCGGGAAGAATCCTGGCAGGATGTTGGAGTAGATTATCCAAAAGGAATTATTGAAAAGGTGCTCCGGAAAGGGATGGAACCGAAAAGTATGACTCAGGTTCGCTTTACAGGAGACTTTGAGTGGAATAGTGAAAATCGCTACATTCTTTCTTCCATGATTCATGCATTTAGAATCAAGTTGCGAGAAGTACTCCGAGAGGATATGGGTGGCACCTATGGTGTGGGAATCTGGGGTTCTCCTTCTCATTATCCTGAAGAGGAATATGACATTGGCATTGTTTTTGGCTGTGACCCTGAGAGGGTAGAAGAACTGACGGATGTCGTATTTATGCAGATTGATAGTTTAAAAACCATTAGACTGACTGAGGTCTATCTGAATAAAGTGAAAGAGGCTCAGCGTCGTGAGCGGGAAACGAACTTGAAGGAGAACAAATTTTGGTTGAATATTCTCAAATCCTACGATATGCATGGTGAAAATTTATCAGACATTTTGAGATATGATGAACTTGTAGAATCTCTCACACTGGAAGACATCCAAAAGGCAGGACAGAGATATTTCAATGTAGAAAATTATGTTCAGGTGACTCTATTTCCCGAGGAATTGACTGAATAAGTTTTGGGGGAATTACCTTCGTAATCCTTCGGGGAAATACGAGACAAAAGAAATATTTACACCCTTGGAAAAGGAAGGGTTACTATAAACGTAAAAATCAACGGTCCC
>JACNLN010000113.1 GCA_014381485.1 Fidelibacterota bacterium | reverse complement strand
GGAAATGTGATTATCCATCAACCTTGACTATCCTCATTTGCACAAGTAAATTTCAGTTAGAGTAAGGGAAGAAAAATGGGAATAATTCGATTAAATAAAATGCTATTTTACGGGTATCACGGTGTTGATGAGTTGGAACAGAACAGAGGAGGTACATTTGAAGTAGATCTGGAAATGAAGACTGTACTGTCTAAAGCTACTTTCTCTGATAATTTGAAGGACACTATTGACTACTCGGCTGTGTATAATGCCGTCCACGATTGTCTAACAAGTACAAAACATTACTTGCTTGAATCCCTCGCTGGACACGTAGCCAATACGATTCTGGCAGAATTTGATGTGAGTTGGGTGAAGGTGAATGTTAGAAAACCACAAGCTCCCGTAAAAGGAGTGCTGGAAAGCGTGGAAGTCGAGATTGAAAGGTCACGTGACTGAACTGCCAGATTTTCCTGTATATTTGAGTCTGGGATCCAATATAGGTAATCGCTTGTACTATCTTCAATCGGCTGTTGAGAAACTAAAATCTCACCCTAAAATTCAAATCCAATGTACCTCTCATATCTATGAGACAGATCCTTTGTATATTAAAAATCAGGGAGATTATTTAAATTGCGTTGTGCAAATTCGTACTGATTTGCAGTGTAAAATATTATTAGAAGAAGTTCAAAAAATTGAGGAAGAGCTCGGTCGTATAAGGAATAATGTTAGATTCGCGCCCAGAACGATTGATATTGATATTATTTTTTATGGAAATCAGATTATTAATCAGGAGAATCTACAGGTGCCTCACAAGAGATATTCTGAAAGAAGATTTGTGTTAGTCCCATTGAATGAAATTGCCCCTGAGTTGGTTTGCCCGAAAACTCATAAATACGTTAACCAAATGCTTGCGATCTGTCAGGATAATTCAACGGTTAGATTATATAAAGATCAAAAGGAGACGGGGTTTGAATAATATTTATTTTATTGCCATTGAAGGTTCCATAGGAGTAGGGAAGACAAGCCTTGCGGAATTGCTGTCTGATGAATTGAATGCCCGGTTAGTACTTGAAAAGTTTGAGGAAAATCCTTTTTTACCTGATTTTTACCGTGATCCGGAACGATATGCTTTCCAAACACAACTTTTTTTCCTGTTAAACAGATATCGCCAGCAACTGGATATCCGACAGACAGATATGTTCCACAAATTAGTAATCTCTGATTATATGTTTGTGAAGGACAGGTTATTCGCTTCATTGAACCTGGATGAAAAAGAGCTTACTCTATATGATACCGTAGCGAATTTATTTCAAAAAAATGTGGTAACTCCGGATCTGGTCATCTATCTTCAAGCGGATACGAATCACCTGATGAAAAATATTGGGGCTCGCGCCCGCGGATTTGAGAAAGAAATCTCCTGGGACTACATTGATGCTCTCAATCAGGTTTACAATGAATTTTTCTTCAGATATCAGGATAGTCCCCTTCTCATCATCAACACAAATAATATAGATTTTGTGAATAATCCTGATGATCTGAAGGAGGTCATCAATTATATCCGCCAACCAGTGAGTGGTACCAAATTTTTTAATCCTGTCACAAAAATATGATAGTTATGAAATACGTCATTCTTATTTTACTTGTCTATTTTCTGTACCGATTTTTAAAATCGTATTTACCAAAAATCACCCTGAAAGAATCAAAATCCCGCAGGTCTCAGGAGAAATCTTCAATTAACATACCAGAAGAAGATATCCGTGATGCAGATTTTCAGGAGATTGATGACGATTAGGAGAATAGGGTTATTGCCTGTGTAGTTTCATCAAAACGCGACTAACTCTGGGAAAATGCTTTTTATCTGATAATGAAAGCAGTTAGAATACATAAGTTTGGTGGACCGGAAGTGTTAAGGTGGGAAGATGCTCCAACTCCTGAGCGTCGTCCTGATCAGGTTCTGGTTCAGATTAAGGCTTCCTCTATCAATCATCTTGATATCTGGGTTCGAAATGGTTTACCTGTTGTGACTCTCCCTGTTATCTTAGGAAGCGATGGAAGCGGTAATATTGCGTAGGTGGGAGAAGATGTGGATGGTTGGGAAGCGGGGGATGAGATTTTAATTGAACCCGGTACTTATTGCGGGAAATGTCACTACTGCCAGACTGGGAGGGAGAATTACTGTGATTATTTTGGGATTTTTGGTGAGACTGAAGATGGGATGCAAAGAGAATTTGTCTCAATTGAGCCAAAGTATCTTGAGAAGAAACCTGAACATATTTCTTTTGTGGAAGCAGCGGCATTCCCTCTTGTTTTTTTAACATCCTACAGGATGCTTATCAGAAGGGCACAAATCAAAGAGGGGGAGAAAGTGCTTGTTTTAGGAGCTACATCAGGCGTTGGAAGTGCAGCAATTCAGATTGCGAAATTATTTGGGTGCGAAGTAATTGCCACGGGTGGGAGCAAGGAGAAACTGGAATTCGCTCGTTCACTTGGTGCCGATTTTTTCATAAATCATTATTCCAATGATATTGTCAAGCAAATCAGGAAATTTACCGATGGGCAGGGTGTGGATGTTGTTTTTGAACACGTCGGGTCTGCCACCTGGGAGAATAGTATAAAATCTCTGGCGAAAGGTGGTCGATTGGTAACGTGTGGGGCAACAACAGGAGCGAATGTAAATATTGACCTCAGACATTTTTTTATTAAACAGCAAACACTGTTAGGATCGACAATGGGAGATACCAAAGGTTTTAAAGAGTTAGTGAAATATTTACACGAGAAAAAACTGAATCACATCCTTGATAAAGTTTTTCCTATGTCCCAGGTTGTGGAAGCTCATCAATACCTTGAAGATCGACAACAATTTGGGAAAATCGTTCTTGTACCTGATTGATTCGTATATTTACGAGAGGAAGATTATCACAACATTTAGTATAAATGTGGAATTACATTTATTTAAAACCTGAGTTCAAAACTATTAATTTTGTAATATTCAATGAACTGTAATTTGAATGTGAGGAAAACATAATGAAAAAAACAGTATTCATTCTGGGGTGTATTATTATTGGAATCGCTATTCTTTTAAGTATTTCATCGGAACCTCGAGAAAATCCACTTCTTTATGAGTTTAATGAGATTATCCAATTTGGAGAACTCAAAAAGGGGGACATTACAAAAGCCACAGATCATGTTATTTCTGAAGCCCGAATCATATTAGATAAAATTATTTCGTTGGATGATGGTAAACAAACCTTTAAAAATACCATACGTCCCATTGATGATATCGAATATATCATTGAAAAGGTATGGAGTCCAGCATCACTGATGGGAGCAACCCATCCGGAGGAAATCATTAGAAATGAAGGTGACAGTTGCAGCATCCGGGTTGAAAAGTTATTGAATGAATTATCTGCAAATGAGGATCTATATAATGCTCTGTTTGCATATTCACAACTTGGGGAAGCAAAATCACTTTCTGGAGCTAAGAAGAAGTATCTTGAAGATAAGATTCGAGATTTCAATCGTAGTGGTTTTGGGCTTAATAAAGAGAAACGAGAATTTGTCAGGGGAATAAAAAATAGACTTGCTAACATCGGGCTGGAATTTCGACGAAATATCTCCTCATATCAGGATACTCTTTTTATTTCTGAAGAAGAATCTGCTGGATTAACTGAGACGTTTAAGAAAGAGCGGCTTCAAAAGGATGGAACCTATGCCATCGATATGTCTTATCCCTCATATTTTACATTTATGAAATATGCAGAATCAAATAATTCCAGAAAAGCTCTCTATTATAAGTTCTTGAATCGAGCGAGTAAAAAAAATATAGAAGTTCTCGATGATATGTTACGCTACCGAAAAAAGCTTGCGGATATTTTGGGTTATGATACATTTGCAGAATATCGAACAGAAATCCTAATGGCAAAAAATCCAGAAAGGGTATGGAATTTTGAAAATGAATTAAAAGAGAGTTTGTACGAAAAAGCTGTACAGGAATATGCTGCGATGCTTGAAATAAAATCTGCCATTACGGGTGAACCGGCAGAGGTGATATTTCCTTACGAAAAGCGATATTATCAAAATAAGCTACTGGAAGAAGAATATCAAGTAGATGAAGAAGAAGTTAAGTCATATTTTGAGCTTAATAATGTAATAAATGGACTTTTCACAATTACTCAGCAATTGTTCAATATAACGTATTGTGAGGTTGACAGTCCGTCAGTCTGGCATAAGGATGTGAGAATGTTTGAAGTTTTCGACGATGAAACCGATGAATTGATCGGTCGATTTTATTTGGATCTTTTTCCCAGACCTAATAAATATCATCATGCGGCAGCTTTCAGTGTAGTTATTGGCAAAATGTTACCACAGGGATATCAAAAACCAGTTTATACTCTTGTATGTAATTTCCCGAAACCGACGCAAGACCAGCCATCTTTATTGACTCACGATAATGTTGAAACCTTCTTTCATGAGTTCGGTCATCTCCTTCACGGTCTTCTTACAAAATCGGAATTGATAAAATATGCCGGAACAGGTGTTGTTCAAGATTTTGTCGAGGCTCCCTCACAAATGCTTGAAAACTGGGTCTGGAATAAAGAATCTCTTTCTCTTTTCGCCATACATTATGAAACCGGTGAGGTTATTCCAGAGGAACTGGTAGATAAAATGCTGGCAGCGAAGAACTTGAATTCAGCACTGAATACCCTTCAGCAGGTATTTTATGGAGTTTTAGACTTTACGTTGCATGACGGTTATAATCCAGATGGGGAGATAACCACCACAGATATTTTGAGGGAGCTTCAAAATGAGATTACATTTTACCCATATCAGGAGGGGACTTATTTTCAAACTAATTTTGGACATCTTAAAGGGTATGCTGCTGCCTATTATGGTTACCTCTGGTCAGAAGTGTACGCTCAGGATATGTTTTCGGTTTTTGAAGCCCGGGGAATATTAGACAGCGACACAGGGATGCTTTTTCGAAAAATTATTCTTGAAAAAGGTGGAACCGAGGATCCTTTCGTATTGGTAAGTCAATTCCTTGGCAGGGAACCAAATAATAGAGCATTTTTAAAAAGTTTGGGTTTAAATGAAGATTAATTGGTTCATCACCCGTCAGAACCAGCCCACCGTTTATTGCCGTTGGTAATCCCAAAACGTAATTATGTAATGCGTAATTCGTAATTATTTAAAATAGCTTGTCCCGATAGTTTTTTCGGGATAATTATGTAATTATGTAAAACGTAAGGAAGCCTGTCCTGCCATGCAGTAACGAGTAGGGATTTCCAAACTTCCGGTCACCACTCTACCTGGACTCGCCGTAGGGCTATGCCAAGGCTCACCACTCACCAGTTACTACTCACCACTCTACCAACTACCCCCGGTGAAAATATCTTCCTCCGTCAGATTTCACGGGGCAGGCGCTTCACCACTCACTCCCGACATCCGTCGGGGTCTACGCTACGCAAATTCTTGTCGGGAATTATGATCTAATGAATCTTGTGGAGAGAAATGGGAAATGAATTCCTGATAAGGAAGTGCCCGGGACTGGGATCGAACCAGCACCTCCAATGGAGACTAGACCCTGAACCTAGCGCGTCTACCAATTCCGCCACCCGGGCAAGTATCGTGACACAAGGAGTTTAGGCTTTAGCCTTTTAAAAAACCCCCGAAAAGATGCGAAGACATTATGTAATCTGCAAACAATAAAGTATTTTGTTGTTTTGGAGTAAAATG
>JACNLN010000073.1 GCA_014381485.1 Fidelibacterota bacterium | reverse complement strand
CTGTCCCGATGGAATCGGTGATGAAATCGGGGACTTGTCGGGGGAGGGGAAAGAGGGGCGGTCTTACAAGCTTCACAATATGATCCAAAGGATCCTACGGAAAAACTGTCATATGTCCTGAGACTTTGGTTCAAACCTATCCGGCTCCTGACGGAAACCTGTCCAGCCCTTGACGGAAAGGTTCTCCACGATCATTCTTAGAGGTCTCGCTCCGGAATGCAAAATTGAACTTCTCCTCGCTCACTCTTTCTTTACCCACACAAATCGGTCAGGCCCGTCAGGCACCAGACTGACGCCCTACAGGTCAGTGAAGAACCTGAAAAATTAATCATCCATATAACAATTCGATAGAAAAACAAATAACCTATCTTTTATACCGCCCCATCAACTGCGCCTGTACCAGAATATGTCCTTCCATAGCTTTTTCAAGTTTTACTTTCGTCGCACCATGTTTCAGATCGAGTACTGAATCCAGTGCATAGAGCTTAAAAAAGTACCGGTGTGTTCCACCCGGCGGACAGGGACCGCCATAGCCATATCTTCTCCAGCTGTTGATCCCATTTTTGGATCCATCTTTTAGTTTCTTATCCACTGGGATATCTTCAGGTAACTCTCGTATTTCTGCCGGAATGTTATAAAGAACCCAATGAACCCAGAGTCCAACTGGCGCATCGGGATCATCATTGATAAGGGCAAAGCTTTGTGTACCTTCTGGAACACCTGACCAATTAAGAGGTGGGGAAATATCATCCCCGTCACAGGTATATTTCACCGGGATCATACTTCCTTCTTTAAAAGCTGCACTTTCAATTTTCATCTCTATTTTAACCTCCTCTTCTGTTTTTGTCTTTGCTTTTTCCTCATTTTGACACAAGGTTAATGATATGAGGAAAAGCAGAATAAACCCTGTTATTCGGATCATTGTTTAAACCCTCATTTTGATGTAAAAGCCGTTAATGTTATTTATTTTTCGGTTATATCTTCCTCATTCTTGCTGCCTGTTACTCTCCTGATAAATGGTTCAAACAGATCAATCGGCACAGGAAAGACCAATGTAGAGTTTTTCTCTGTTGCTACCTCTGTAAGCGTCTGTAGGAAACGGAGCTGGATAGCCCTCCGATCCTTAGATAAAATCTTGGCAGCCTGAGCAAGCTTATCCGCAGCCTGATACTCACCTTCCGAGTGAATAACCTTGGCTCTCCTTTCCCGTTCCGCTTCCGCCTGTTTGGCAATCGCTCGCTGCATTTCTACGGGTAAGTCTACGTGTTTGACTTCCACATTAGAGACCTTAATTCCCCATGGATCCGTTTGTTCATCAATGATTTGCTGCAATTGTTGATTAATCTTATCCCGTTCCGCCAGAAGTTCATCCAGCTCTGCCTGTCCCAGGATACTTCGCAGGCTGGTTTGTGCAATCTGGGTAATAGCAAAATGATAATCCTCCACTGCCAGAATCGCTTTTGAAGCATCCATTACACGAAAGAAAATAACCGCGTTGACTTTGAGCGATACATTGTCCCGGGTAATAACGTCCTGAGGGGGGACATCAAGAACAACGGTTCTCAGACTCACTCGAACCATCCGATCGATGATAGGGATTAAGAAAATAAGCCCGGGTCCCGTTGCCATGCCATCTCGTGCTCCAAAACCATGAGCCAACCTTCCCAAACGAAAGACCACACCCCTCTCGTACTCGCGCAATATACGGATGGCAGCAGCAAGCACCATAATGACTAAAAGGACAATCACGCTGGTTGATAATATTGTTTCCATAATAAACCTCTTTATGTTTGATGATTATGAAATATCCACCTGTTTCTTTTCATGTTAAAATATTATATATATAGCAAGTCCATGCAACAAGTTAAGACAATTGGCAACATCGGAAAACTTTCCTCACCTAAATGCCTCTATACACCCCCTCTTTTTTTCTCCCCTCCCGAAAGAATCGGGATTTTCAACTCTCAAGGGGGAGAAGATTAAACTTGTATACTCTCGGATAATCGTTGCCTTTATAAATCTCCTCTCTCTGCCAGCTCCACAGGAGTCTAGCCATAAGCTACGTCTGGCGGAAGAGGGTTTACTCTGTGGAATAAATGCTGAATTGTCCACATAAATCGAAAAAATTGTAAATGGGTTATGTGAGTTGATAAACATTGATTCCTATTCCACAGGGTGAAGGTGAGGGTGATTACTGTGCTCGACCACACACAAACTTGATAGGTTTTTGACTGAACGATGAATTACCAAATTTTATTCCTCCAACATTACCGTCAACACCATCCCCTTGATCCCTGTGACCTTAATTTTGGAACCTGCGGGAATTTTTTCATCACTAACAGCTCTCCATATTTCACCCCGAACAATCACCTGACCCTCTGGATCGATCTCAGTACGACTGATGCCCGTCAACCCAACCATACCGGATGTACCAGTAACAGCAGTTCGTCGTTGCGCCTTGATAGCAAATCCAATGGCGAAAAGGAAAAACAGTGCCGTGAAGATGACTGCTGGAATAATCACTTTCCAGGAAACCCGCATCAGGGGATCAGCGCTTTCGAACAGCATCAAAGAACCCAGCAAAAGGGATATAACGCCACCGATACTCAAAAGTCCATAACTGGCAATATTCACCTCAAGGATGAAGAGTATCACACTCAGAAACATCAACGCCAGACCCGCATAGCTTACGGGAAGCATCTGAAACGCATAAAATGCCAGTATCAGAGATATGGCTCCCAGCACACCGGGGAAGATGGCACCTGGATTGGAAAGTTCAAAAATAATCCCGTAAAATCCTATGAGAAGTAAAAGATAAGCTACATTAGGATCCGCAATTTTATCCAGGATACGATAGCGCAGGCCCATTTCAATGTTTTTAATCTCAGCACCTTCCGTGGCTATCACTACCTTTCCAGACAGCACCTCCACTTCTTTTCCATCTACGAATTTTATCAGTTCAGAAAGGGAGGATACGACCGTATCGATAACTCCCTTTTCCAGCGCCTCATGGGCTGTGATGGAGACACTTTTCAGAACGGCTTCTTTAGCCCAATCGGTATTCCTGCCGCGTTTTTCAGCAATGGATTGAATATATGCTATGGCATCGTTGGTGATCTTGTCCATCATAGCGCTGCTGGTATCACTGACCCCACCAGGTAATCCCCCTATTGTCACGGGATGAGCTGATCCGATATTCGTGCCCGGAGTCATAGCAGCCACGTGAGCCGCCAGGGTTATAAAAACTCCTGCAGAAGCAGATCTGGCACCAGAAGGAGACACATAAACAACCACAGGAACATCTGCTCCCAGTATCCCCTTGACGATGTCCCGCATAGCTTCCATTAATCCACCGGGTGTATCAAGTTGAATGATTAGGCATTGAGCACTTACATTCTCAGCTTTTTGAATGGACTTCAGAATGAATTCCGCTGAAACTGGACTGATAACCCCATTGATAGTGATAACATGAACGAGTGGAGCAGGTTTTTTTTCTAAGGTATCAGGGAGAACTTCCGTCTTGTATTTTCCTGCAATTCGCTCCGCATGTTCCTCCAATTTTTCCAGAATCTCCTTCCGGGGATTTTTAAAATCACCGGACTGAGCCTTAACAAAAACTGGACCGACGAAGAAAAGTGTAAGAATTAAAAGTAATAATCGCTTTACTTTCATAGTATCCTCTACCAATATTGTACAGGTTGAAAAGATACTTATCAAGGAAAATTTACATTAACAAGACTAAAAATTTTTCTCAATAATCCTGAGGTGGTTATTGTTACCTTTATTAATTCCCCGAAAAAATCTAGGTCAGCAAGACACCTTTATTTTCCGTTATTATTTTAATTTACTCATACTCAGCCTTTGCTGATGGATTATTCAGGTTAACTTAGTGCCTGTCCTAAATGTTTTTCAGAATAAAACGTTTTGGCCGAACATTTTCCATTATCTTCAGACAATTCTTAGTGAACAAGCCATCAAATCTTGACCAGACAGGTTTACTGGGTGGTGATGAGAAATGGTGATTATTATTGATTCTCGACTCAAATCCTTAATATTGCAAAAACTGCAGACAATTGGTTAAATCAGAAGAACTTTCCTCGTCTAAATGCCCTTAATCACCCCCTCTTTTTTTCTCCCCTCCCGAAAGAATCGGGATTTTCAACTCTCAAGGGGGAGAAGGCATCAGCGTGAGCTCAGCCGAACGGTTAATCTTACATGCTTTCTGATAATCGTTGTCTTTGTAGGTCTCCTCTCCCTCGAGGGTAAAGGTGAGGGTGATTACTGCACGCGATCTCACCCACACAAATTTATCCGGCTTTTGACGGAAGAGACCTATTCCACAGAGTAAACATAGATTCCCTACTACTTACTTATTACTTTTTACTTGATACTTGCTCCGCAGGTCACATTGGACTCCTTCAGAGAATTCCTACGTGAATACTTGTCACGTTTTCATTCCACAAGGAAGCTTTATAAAATAGTTGAGTTATCAGATTTCTATTTTTAAAAGGCACAAGCCTAAATTCCGGGCTAAAGCCTGAATTCCGTTTTAAACCCCGATAAAGACAGCAAGATCTATTTATCTTCCGTTATTGTTCTAAATTACTCATACTCAGCCTTTGGCGATGGATTATTTAGGTTAAAAGAACTAATTTCGATCGTTGCTCTTTTCTTATTGATAGGCTACATTCAAGCAAATTAGATTTGACCTTTGAGGAATTATAACCATGAATATTAACAATAAATCCTACAAAACAGTTTGGATGGAGGAAGGCATTATTCATACCATCAATCAGCTTCTTTTACCAGAAAAGTTCGAAATTGTTTCCCTGAACAATTACCATGACGTGGCAAACTCCATTAAAACTATGATCATCCGGGGTGCTCCAGCCATCGGGGCTATGGGAGCATACGGATTAGCCCAGGCGATAAACCAGCTCGATGAAATCGATCTGGATAAAATCAATATGGTAAAAACGTACCTGTTCGAAACACGACCCACCGCTCACGACCTGGCTCACGGTTTGAATTTTGTCTACGATCAGGTCTCGTCGGAAAAAGATCTATCCCAGATAAAGAAAGTGGCAAAAGATGCCGCTGAAGAATATGCCGACTTAAGCGTACAAGCATGCAAGAAAATTGGAGAACTGGGAAACAGACTCATCAAAAGTGGCAATGGTATTTTAACTCATTGTAATGCCGGTGCTTTGGCTACGGTTGACTGGGGAACAGCTCTGGCACCAATTCGAATGGCTCATTATGAAGGAAAAAATGTTTTCGTTTTTGTAGATGAAACCCGACCGCGTCTTCAGGGGACTAAAATCACAGCATGGGAACTGGCTCAAGAGGGAATTCCTCACGCTATCATTGCGGACAATGCTGCGGGCTTCTACTTGCAAAAAGGGGATATTCATCTCGTGATTACTGGAGCTGACAGGATCGCCCAAAATGGAGACGCCGCCAATAAAATCGGGACTTACGAAAAGGCTGTAATTGCTAAAGAAAACAATATTCCATTTTACATTGCTGCTCCACTTACTACCATTGATTTTCATTGTGAGTCAGGAGACAGAATCCCAATTGAAGAGAGAGATGAAAAAGAAATTCTGGAACTGAATAATCGGCGGATTGCTCCATTAGAAAGTCCTGCGAAAAACCCAGCCTTTGATATCACTCCTGCTCGATACATCACAGGTATTATTACAGAAAAAGGAGTTTTTGCTCCACAAGATA
>JACNLN010000097.1 GCA_014381485.1 Fidelibacterota bacterium | reverse complement strand
TCAATAATAGATAAAGATAGAAAGATATTGCTGCTGAATTTTTCACCGTAGGCCGATCCCGACGCGTCGGGAGGGTCAACCCCGACACCGAAGAGTCGGTATCGGCCCGAAGGGTGATTAATTCATGGCCATGAATTAAACAGGTTTACTTCAATGATACAAAGATAAGAAGAAAAGGATTAATTTTTTGAAAGAGAAATTAATGATAAAAGTACTGGTTAATTAATCACTATGAAAATAAGGAGTCACTAATGTCAATAGAAACACTTTCGTTGAGAGAAATTGAAAAACAGACAAAAGATATGTATGAGGCTGCTGTTGTCATTGCCAGGAGAGCCCGGCAAATCGTTGCTGATCGTGTTGTAGAGACCGATTTTGATGAGACTGCTGAGGAAATCGGACTGATGGATGAACCTGATGAAGAATATGTTGAATTGGAAAAAGCTACTACACAAGCTCTCCACGAATTTTTAAATGGAGAAATTGAATGGGGATATCCCGTGCTTGATGAAGAAGGAGAAGTCAAAGAAGAATAATGGAACCCGAAAAGGTGAGTCCCCAACTGGAAATATCCAGGTATTTTTCTCAGATGAAAGAAATGTATGGGGATGAGATATATGTTGAAAATGTGGATATTCCTCTTGAGGAAGGTTCACAATTGAAACTGTCTGACTTTGAGAAAGTAATCAGTGATTGTCAAGAATGTCATCTTTCACAGACCCGGACGAATTTGGTGTTTGGGGTAGGGAGTGAACAGGCAGATTTGGTATTCGTTGGTGAAGCTCCGGGTCGAGATGAAGATCTTCAGGGTGAACCATTCGTTGGTCGGGCGGGTCAGTTATTGGATAGAATTTTACGTGCTATCCAACTTTCTCGCAAAGATGTTTATATCTGCAACGTTCTCAAATGTCGCCCCCCGAAAAATAGGACGCCCACAACCGACGAAATCGACACATGCATGCCCTTTCTGGAAAAACAACTGGAATTAATTCAACCCAAACTCATTGTTGCTTTGGGCGCTACTGCCGTTCATTCTCTTTTAAACATTAATAGTCCTCTTAAGAAATTGAGAAGTCAACTTTGGAATTGGAGGGGATATGATTTAGTCGTGACCTACCATCCAGCAGCCCTTCTTCGAAATGCCAGACTTAAACCGGCAGCCTGGGAGGATTTTCAGTGGATTAAACAATTAATACATTAGGATTTGTTATGGCGAAGAAAGAATCTGATATTGACATAAAACTACCACCTCAATTCCTTGAGGGTGAAGAAGCCGTATTGGGAGCAATGCTCTCCTCCAAAGAAGCCGTGAGTCGAGCTTTGGAAATTCTTGAACAGGAAAATTTTTACAAAGGTGCAAATGCTAAGATTTTCCAGACAATGGTGGAATTATTCAATTCAGGAGAACCTGTGGATGCGATATCCGTCATTAACCGCCTGAAGAAGAAAAAGCAGCTGGATGCTGTTGGAGGGGCTTATTACATCACAGGGTTATCGGAGACAGTACCGACAACTGCTAATGTGAGTCATTACGCAAAAATTGTCCTTGAAAAGGCAAGTCTGCGTCGGTTAATTGATGTATCATCTGAGTTATCCCAGAGTGCTTACAATGATCAGGTAGCTTTAGATGACATATTGGATGAAGCTGAGCAGAAAATCTTTGCCATTTCACAGAATCGTCTTAAGGGGGGGTTTTCGCAAATCAGTCCTGTTCTTCAAACCACCTTTGAACATCTGGACAAGATTCATCAAAAACCGGGTAGTGTTACGGGAATCCCGTCGGGACTTGTTGACCTGGACAATCTCACCTCTGGATTTCAACAGGGTGAGTTTATAGTAATTGCGGGACGTCCTGGAGCAGGAAAAACCTCCCTTGCAATTACCATTGCTAGAAATGCTGCTGTGGACTATAAAATTCCTGTTGGGATGTTCAGTCTGGAAATGTCCAATAACCAATTAGCTATGCGGTTGTTATGTGCTGAAAGTCGTGTGGATAGTCACTTGGTTCGAACGGGGAAATTACCCAAGGCTCAATGGAAAAATTTATCACTTTCAGTCGGAATTCTTGCTGAAGCGGAAATCTATCTTGATGACACTCCTGCTATTGGGATAACCGAAATGAGGGCAAAATCTCGTCGGTTAAAAGCGGAGAGAGACATCCAATTGCTTGTTCTTGACTATATGCAGCTGATGAAGGGTCCGCGTGCTGAAAGTCGGCAACACGAAATTTCCGTAATTTCAAGATCCCTGAAGTCACTTGCAAAAGAATTAGATATCCCCGTTGTTGCACTTTCCCAGTTATCGAGGGCGGTTGAAAGTCGAGCGGATCATAGACCACAGTTATCAGACCTTCGTGAAAGTGGAGCCATTGAACAGGATGCTGATGTAGTGATGTTTGTTTATCGGAAGTGGCTATATTTTCAGGAGGAAGAATATCGAGGTCAGGCACAGATAATTTTAGCTAAACAGAGGAACGGTCCCACAGATACGATCCCGGTGACGTTTGTTGATAAATACGCCAAATTTGAGAATCTGTCACCTTATGAAGAAGAGGAGGCAACCGTACCCTTCTGATGAAAGTATCTCCTATCGCAAAATTGATTCCCACAGTAACGGGGGCTTACCCAAAAGAGTTTGAATCCATTGTGTGTCTTTTAGCGTCAAATGGGGAAAACGATGAAGAACTCTTTCGAAAAAGGCTGTGGCCTGCATATCAGTTCAGTAAAGAATACCACGAAGGTCAGTATCGTCGTTCTGGTAAACCACATTTCGAACATTGTTATGTTGTAGCAAAATCGCTGGCAGAGTGGGAAATGGATCTTGCTATGATCATAAGTGGTTTACTACACGATACGATTGAAGATACTGATGCCACCTATGAAGAGCTTGTAGAAAATTTTGGTCAAGAAGTGGCTGACTTGGTAGATGGTGTCACCAAACTGGGAGGAATTGAATTTCAGAGCAGACAGGAGAGGCAGGCAGAAAACCTGATGAAAATGTTTCTTTCTATGGCTCAGGATATTCGAGTTATTATTATAAAATTTGCTGATCGTCTTCACAATATGAAAACCATTGAGCATCTTCCACCCCTCAAACAGAGACGTATCGCTATCGAAACAAGAGATTTATATTCCCCTCTTGCTCATCGTCTTGGCATGTTCTCAATTAAGCAACAACTGGACGATCTGGCTCTGAAAACTATTGAACCAGATGCATATAAAGAAATAGGAAAAGAGCTGCGTTCAACACAATCATACAGGAAAAAGCACATAAAAGAAGTCTCCAATACCATTAAGAAGAAGCTAGACAGTAATAACATCCCCGCCAAAATTACCAGCAGATTGAAATCGTATTACTCAATCTACGGGAAGATGCAACGCTACAACAAACCTTTAAGTGAGATTTACGATATTCTTGCTATTCGAATTATTGTTCAAGATGTAGCTCAATGTTACTCGGCACTGGGGATTATCCATCAGCTGTACACGCCTGTTCAGGAACATTTCAATGATTTTATAGCTACGCCAAAGATAAATGGGTATCAGTCACTCCATACCACAGTTGTGAGTTCTTCTGGTAGAATGGTAGAGATTCAAATTAGAACAGAAGAGATGAATCAAACCGCTGAAATTGGTGTAGCTGCTCACTGGAAATATAAGGAACAGGCAAGCAAGGGTGGCGATCTCGATAAACATATTCAGTGGCTTCGAGATCTGGTTTCCATCCTGAAAGATGAATCTGCCGATCCAGCAGAATTTATGAATTTACTGCAGATTGATCTTTTCAAGGATGAAGTATTTGTGTTTACACCTAAAGGGGACCTCGTTCAATTACCCGCTGGTTCTACTCCCATTGATTTTGCCTACGATGTCCATACCGAAGTGGGTAATCATTGTATCAGCGCCAAGGTTGATGGAAGACTGGTCCCGCTAAAAACTAAGTTGGTAAGTGGGTCAACTGTGGAGATTATTACATCTGATACTCAAACTCCAAGTTATACTTGGTTGAAACTTGTTCGAACAGGAAAGGCACGGTTAGCCATCCGACGCTGGATAAGAAAGAGAGAAGAGGAAGAAAGCGTTAAACTTGGGAAAGAGATCCTGGAAAAGACTCTTCGTCGGATAAAAATGTTAGGTCGTTTAAAAGAAATTAAAAAATCTGTTGAGGACTTAGGGTTTTCTGATGAAAAAAAATTATATTCAACCTTGGGAAGGGGGCAAACCACTGTAAGGGAAATCATTAAGAAGATTTCTCCAGAGGTGACGGATGAAGAGTTGACATCTCTTCAGGAAGAACCTGGTTCCTTTCTGGATCGTGCAAGACGCACCGCTCGAGGAGTTAGAATACAAGGCATCGATGATGTCATGATGAATTTTGGAAAATGCTGTAATCCAATTCCGGGAGATTTAATCGTTGGATTTGTAACACGTGGTAGGGGGGTAACTATCCACCGGATGGAGTGTCCCAATTTACCTATTATGAGTGAGGAGTCCGATAGAATCTTGGAAGTAGAATGGAGTGTGGGGCGAAAGGACGAATTTTTAACTCGCATAAAAATTGTGGCAGAGGATCGAAAAGGTTATTTGAAAGATGTCACCGAGTACATTGCTACTATGAATATTAATATTACAAGTGTGGATATAAAAGTTGAGGAAGGATTAGCCACCTGTTATTTAGAAGTGAAAGTTCCCAATATTCGAAGATTAAACACGATTACATCAAAAATAAAAAATATTCCAGGAACAATATACATAGAAAGGGCAACATAATATGGATGTCAAAACATACACAAAAAAAGATATCTCAAAACGGGTCGCAAAGAACCTCAATAAAGGAGTTTCTCCCATTCACGACGTTGTTTCTGAAACATTCGGGGTTATGCTCGAAATGTTATCCGAAGATAGGAATAATGTTCGAATTGAAGTGAGAAATTTTGGTGTGCTTACTGTGAAACCCACCAAAGCAAAACCAAAAGCCCGTAATCCTCGAACCAATGAAGAAATCTACGTCCCCCCCCATCGAAAGACCCACTTCAAACCTGGGAAAGTTCTCAAGGATGTCCTGAAAAAACCCCTGTAGTCTTCCGAATTGGCGAGATAATAAGGTACGTTGGGTCGGCTGTTAGGAATTGATTTTGGTTTAAAGCGGGTGGGTGTTGCTATTTCTGACCCTACCAATGTTATAGCATTTCCCCTTACCACGGTGGATTGGGAGGATGATGATTACCTTATGTTACAGATTGATAACCTTGTAAAAGAATACGAGGTGGAGACAATTGTCGTAGGATATCCTATCGGGATGAAGGGGCAGATAACCAAGCAAACAAAGTTGGTTGACGATTTTATCGGAAGACTTGCGGAACACATTCAAATCCCCGTGAAGAAGATTGACGAACGATTGAGTTCAGTTGAGGCAAAAAGAACCCTTCAGGATGTTGGAATTGAAGTAAGTAAAAACAGGGGAGAGGTAGATAAAATAGCGAGTGCCATTTTTCTTCAAACCTATCTTGATAAAATGAATAAAGATTGATCAGCTTTCTAAAAAGACAATCTCAATGGAAGCTATCACTCCTTTCAGGGGTTCTCATCGGGTTGTCATATCCCCCATTAAAGCTGGGATTTTTTGCCTGGTTTGGTCTTGTTCCCCTATTAATTGTGTTGAGCCGGGAAAGTCTAAAACGGGGTTTCTGGAATGGATTTTTAGCTGGTGTGGGTGCAAATGTCATTGCTGTTTACTGGTTAGCCTTCAATATCGGCACATATCGATGGGCGGCGTTTCTTTCAATGGTGAGTGCTGTATTTTATCTGGCACTGTTCTGGGGTTTGATTGGATTTGCATTTACATGGGTTCATACCAGAACGGGAAAGGGATTTTTGATCCTCCCCTTTCTGTGGGTCTCTGTTGAATATTTAGTTTCACTTGGCACTCTTGGTTTTTCTTGGATATCTCTGGCGACGACACAGGTGGAATATCTACCTCTGATACAAATTGTAGAAGTAACAGGGATTTATGGAATTACATTCTGGCTGATCGTTTTGAACATTCTCATCTACCGCATGGTAGACCTTCCCAGGATAACTTTTAAAAGAACAGTTATTTTGTGTGCAGTTCTGTTTGTTATTCCCTGGATTTTTGGTGGATTACGGTTGGTATCGATGACATCTAATCCTGGAGATAATAACACCTTTCGCGTCTCGCTGGTACAACCAAATGTGTTTCCAAAGGACAAGTGGGATCCCTCGAAAAGGGATTGGAATTTTCATCACCTTGACTCGCTTTTCGTCGAAGTAGCTAAGGAAAATCCTCAATTAGTCATCTGGCCTGAGAGCGCTGTACCTGCCTATCTTCGTAAAAACAGAAGGCGATTGAAGAAAGTGGTGAAAAGGGTAACGGAGACAAATATACCCCTGTTGACTGGTACGATTGATTGGCAATATGAGGGTGATGAGAGAAAAGTATTCAATGGTGTACTCTTAATAAAACCCGCTGATGATTTATCGATTTTTCACAAAATACATCTGGTCCCATTTGGTGAGTATGTACCTTTATCGGACTGGTTTCCTGTCCTGGATGAAATAAATTTGGGTCAGGGAAATTATGATAATGGGGATACCTATACAATTTTTGATGTGGATTCTATCCAGTTCGCTTCCTGTATCTGTTTTGAGGCTATTTTCCCTGGGCTGGTGAGGGAATTTGTCAGGAGGGATGCTAAATTCCTTGTTGTTGTGGTCAACGATGGGTGGTATGGAAATACATCTGAACCGTTTCAACATGCTATGATTTGTCGTTTCCGAGCCATTGAGAATCGAATGCCACTGGTGAGATGTGCCAACACAGGGATATCTGTGATTTATGACGCTGCTGGTAGAATAGTAGAAAAATTGTCAGTAAACAGAGAAGGTATACTCTCTGCTGGCATTTCACCAAAACAAGTTGTAACATTTTATGCAAAACATGGAGATATCTTTGTACAATTATGCCTGTTTCTTGGTTTAATTTTTGGAGGTTTTGTTTGGTTTCGAAATCGTTGAAAACCGGACTGGTCGTAACATTTTTAATGGTTGTCTCTGTTCAAGGACAGATTTATAAGTCAAGTAATGATGTGCCTTCTCTCCGAAGGGTCATTCTAAAATCTGCCATCTTACCTGGATTGGGGCAATACAGTATTGGAAAATCAGGGACAGGTAAACTCTTTACTCTAACCGAGGTTAGCCTTTTTCTTATTCTTTATCAAAGTGTGATGATATCGCACTCTACTGAGAATCGCTTCAAGACATTTGCTGCTGACCACGCTGGAATAAACCCGAGTGGAAAAGAGGCCCAGTATTTTGTGGATATTGGGAATTACAACTGTTTTAAGAACTATAACGAGGAACAGCAGAGATTTAGGAATCCTAGTAATGTTTATCCTCCTGATGAAGGATATGATTGGGAGTGGGATACAGAGACAAATCGGGAAAAATTTCGGACAATACGGATTAAAAGGGATGCAGTTAGAAAAATAACCCGTTTTACCATCGGTGGGATTGTTTTAAACCACATAGTTTCTTCTATTCATGCCTTATATCTTCACAGGAAAACTTATGGTGTTAGTAAAGCAAGTGTTGTTCCGACACTGAATCTGGTAACAGGTGAATTTGGATTTCAACTTACATATGCATTTTAATAAAAGGTTAAATCCACTAACCATTCTGATTCTTGTATTGATTTACATAGCTTTGGTATTTAAAGCATCACACATTATTCAATTCCTTTTTCTTATGGCTATATTTCCTCCATTTTTTTTCTCAAAAAATATTCTTCGATCGGTAATTTTCAGAATCAAACCGTTCCTCCTGTTTTTGCCACTGATGTTTGGGGTGTACATCGGGATATCACTGATTCTCTCTAATCAACCCTTCAATGAAATTGTTATCTCAACAGGACTATCAGGTCTTCGGTTATTCCTGATGATCTTGTCAATGGCATTATTTTTAGGATTATGTAATTTAACATCCCTGATTGATTCTCTACGAACCTTATGGTCGAAAACAGGGATCAAATGGCGAGTTATTGAGGATGGTTTTCAACTGCTCTATCTGACATTTCGGTTTTTTCCCACATGTCAGGATGATATTCGAAACTATGGTAATTTTGAGAAAGCCTTGGGATTTCCTTCTGATAATGGGCGTTGGGGAAGTGTTAAAAGATATGCAACAAAGCTCCCAGCATTAATTGCTGTATCCTTTCGACGGGCTGAACAGTTAGGATGGGCGATGGAGGTTCGTGATTATGGAAGGATTATCCCACGGGGGATTGCAGCACCTGTTCCTTTTACTGTTATAGATGGAATGGCTCTTACAATCGCTTTACTTTGTATTATAGGATTCAAATCACTTGCCTAATTACAAAATTGTTATCGAATATGATGGCACAAATTTTTTTGGCTGGCAGTATCAGCTGAACCAGAGAACAGCTCAAAGTGAAATTGAATATGCTCTTAAAAAGCTCAACAATGGTGAGCCAATTCGAATTCATGGGGCAGGCAGGACTGATACTGGTGTACATGCTCGAGGGCAAGTTGCGAATTTTTCTATTGAAAAGACATGGGTTTGTGAAAAATATCGTCGAGCAATAAATGGGAATATCGGTGAGGATATAAGGATAAAAAGTTGCGAAATGGTCTCTGATGATTTTCATGCACGATATAGTGCCCTGCGACGGCGATATCACTACTACTGCCGAACTGATCAGTCTATCATTGATCGGAATTATGTCTGGCAGGTTCCTGAGAATTTGGACCTTGAAAAAATGCAAACCTGTGCAAATCTTATTAAGGGAGAAAATGATTTTACATCTTTCTGTAAATATTCGCCGGATTTAGAAAATCGGCGGTGTACTTTCTATCAATCTGAGTGGATAAAACGTAAAGATTTCTTAATTTATAGGGTTGAAGCAAATCGTTTTTTACATCATTTAATCAGATATCTCGTGGGAACAATGGTTGAAGTAGGAAGAGGAAAAATCGAAGTGAACGGTTTTGAAAAAATATTAAATTCAAAGGATTTTCGTTCAAAAGTATTTAAGGCACCTTCCAGTGGACTTTTTTTAGAAGAAGTAATTTATGATTAAGACCAACAAAACAGACCTGTTAATCGTTTTATCGATTGTGATCATATTTCAAGTGTGTCTTGAGCAGGTTTATGCATCAAGCATCCGGAAGTCAAGAGAAACTGCTATTACTCGAGCTATAGAAAAAGTTGGTCCAGCAGTAGCGAGTATCAATGTAATCCAGATAAAAAAGTATCATCATTCACCATTTTTTGATGATCCGTTCTTTCAGTTTTTCTTTCCGGAAGAACCGTTTCAACAGCGAGTACAATCTGTTGGATCCGGTGTGGTTATCAGTTCAGATGGATATATTGTGACAAACCAGCATGTAATTGAGGGAGCAGTCGAAATTATTGCGACTCTTCCTGGAGGAAAGGATTATGATGCCATTATTGTGGGAGCGGATAAAACCTTAGACCTTGCTTTACTCAAAATTGAGGGGCACGATCTTCCTTACGCTAAACTTGGAAATTCGGATGATCTCATTATTGGGGAATGGGTCGTTGCGTTAGGGAACCCATTTGGTTTGTTTGACGTGAATAAACAACCGACGGCAACGGTTGGAATCGTAAGTGCTGTTGATCTTGACTTTGGGAGGGAGTATTCGGGACGTGTGTATCAGGATATGATTCAGACGGATGCCTCGGTGAACCGGGGAAATAGCGGTGGTCCCCTCTGTAATGCCAACGGTGAGGTGATTGGAATTAATACATTCATATTCACAGGTGTCGGGAATGAGGGTTCCATTGGAATCAGTTTTGCTATTCCTATCAATCGGGCGAGAGAAGGAGCCGAGGAGCTGAAAAAATTTGGTCGAATTGATCGAAGTTTTACGACAGGTCTATCGGTACAACGAGTTAACAAGTCTCTTACACGATATCTTGGCTTACCTAAATTGGGTGGTGTCATTGTAACCGAAGTGGAACCCAGGAGTTCAGCGGAAAAAGCTGGGTTGCTGGTTGGTGATGTAATTTACGAGGTTAATAATCAACCTGTAAATTCTCGAAATGAAGTGTTACAGGTCATTGAAGAAAATCTTCTCAGAGCAGGTGATAAGGTCAATATACTTTTTTTTCGGGATGACAGGATGCGGACAACAGAATTAGTGTTAAGTAAACCTGAATAGAGATGATAGCTCCCGAAGGCAAAATTATAATATTCCCGTCGGCTCTCATTACAACCATTTTTTATATCGGTTGGATTTTTACGGGATATACTTTTCTTATGTTTATTGCTATGTTTGGTGGACTGTTTATAATCTTTTGTTTTTATTTTTTTCGAGATCCTCAAAGGGAACCCCCACCGGGTGATCATCTTGTTCTATCACCCGCTGACGGGAGGATAATATGTATCGAAAATGTAGAATCCTCTCAGTCTGATTCTATGTCATCAACGAAATTATCAATCTTTATGTCGATTTTTAACGTGCATGTAAATCGGGTTCCTGTTTCTGGAGAAGTAACGTTAGTAAGTTATACACCGGGTAAATTTTTTACCGCTTTCAGACAAAAAGCATCACACTTGAATGAACAAACGGAAATACATATAAAATCTGGTGAGACCTTTGTCAAAGTCAACCAGATTGCTGGTTTTATTGCAAGGCGGATTTTGTGTAATCTCCGAGTAGGGGACAGGGTTACACGTGGAGATCGATTGGGATTTATTCGCTTTGGTTCAAGAATTGATATTTTTCTTCCTGATGCTGTGAATCTATATGTGAAAGTTGGGCAAAAAGTAAAAGGTGGTGAGACTGTTTTAGGAGAGTTCGTATGAGAAGACCTCAAGTGAAAATTGGCGTTACTGTTATTCCAAATATATTCACAGTGTTAAATATGTTTTTTGGATTTCTTGCAATTGTGATGATCACCCAGGGAGAGTTTGGAAAGGGAGCGTGGCTTATTCTTGCAGCTGCTTTTTTTGATTTGATGGATGGAAATCTTGCAAGATTATTCAATACTCCCACCAAATTCGGCATTGAATTTGATTCTATTGCTGATCTTGTTTCTTTTTGTGTTGGTCCTGCGATTCTTGTCTATTTTGCCTACGTTGATGGATTAAATCCTCTCCTTGCGGCAGTTATCAGTTTTATTCCCTTATTTTTTGGGGGTATCCGTCTGGCTCGATTTAATGTCATTACATCTAAACATCCCCTTCCGTTTTATCTTGGACTAACAACCACAGCAATGGCTGTAATCATGGCTTCTTTTGTCTTGTTTAATCTCAAGTTGAATGGTACCGCTGGAGATCCAAGGATTGCTCTTCCATTGGTATTTCTGTTATCATATTTGATGATTAGTCCTGTTAGATACGGAAAAGTGCCAAATATAAAAAAAGTATTAGATAACAAGTTGTTTTTGTTTTATGTTGGACTGGGATTTATATCAGTTTTGTTTTTTGGTTCGATGGCTTTTTTTCCTATGTCAATTTTGTATGTGTTATGGGGATTGATAAATTGGGTTATTCACCACAATATTTATGAAATGGAACTGAAGGTAAAACCGGTTACTAGCATAAACAAGAAAAGAAAAATGGAGTAAGGTTGAATAACAATCGGTCAATAAAAGTAATAATTTTAATTTTGTTTGTTGGTGCGATGTTAGGAACGTTGCTTGGAGAACTCTTGGGCTATATTTTACCTGACGGTGTTGTTAAAAATTTTTTTTTACAGGGTGTGGAATTTTCATTAGGGGGGTTGTTTGGCGGCGAAAATGATGCCATCTCTCTGGATCTAGGTATAATTGCTTTCGTTCTGGGATTAAGGATTAAATTAAATTTTGTAGGACTTTTCGGTCTTGCTGCGTCCTACTACTTTTTGAGATATTTTCGATAATAAGGTGGAGGAATCGATTATGTTACATCTATTGAACATCCCGGTTCTATTTGGGACTATCGGTGCGTGGGAGGTTATTTTAATCCTCCTGGTTATCCTGCTTCTTTTCGGTGCAAAAAAACTACCTGAACTTGCACGAGGTCTGGGTAAGGGAATTAAAGAGTTTAAAGGTGCTGTTGAAGGCGTAGAAAAAGAGTTGAAGGAAGCAGTAGATTCTAACGATAAACCCGAAGAAAAAGATAAACCTGCTGAGAAATAAATTTTCCGCTTGATGTCTGAACCCTTACGACAAGCGGGTGGAATTGTGCTCCGTCTCTATCATTTTTCAGATTGTCAGGCTTTTATTCATTCATCTATTTCCTCAATTCCCAACATACCAATGCAATGCATTACATCCTAAATATGAGAGAAGTTTTTTCAAATCCTGACTGTTTTACTGGAACTTGCCTTGAGTTTCGACTATCGATATGCAAATAATATAGTGATTTGTCAATTAGTGAGATATTTAATCTAAATCAATAAATATGTCAGGGAAAACAGAAAAAGAAATTCTAGAACAAAAAATAGAAGTTTGGAAAAACAAGCTCATTGATCTCTCAAGGCGAAACCGCCTACTAAATTTTAAACCTACCAAAGTAACTACGATCAAGATAGTTGATGAACTACCATTAGAAGTTTTTAAATCGATTGTTGTTGAGAATAATAGTTTTCATTTTCTTCCTAAAGATGAAGATACGGATGAACTTTTTGATGATAAAGAAACAGCACATAATGAAGACCAAAAAATTGAGTTCTACGAGTATGATGTAGAAGTACTTGAAGAAAAACATACAGACTTAAATCTACAAACAAACCTTACAAACGAAAGATTACAGAAAAACCTTAAAAGAATTCAATTCAGAGCCAATCAGTTAATGGAAGAACAGGGTTACAATATTTTATATCTTACTCTTGGATTGTTGGAATGGTATGAAGCAGATCAGTCAGATGTAAAAAACAAGTCTCCAATAATAATGTTGCCTGTAGAATTAAAAAAACGTTCAATAAGGTCTAAATACAAATTGTATCCAACAGATGAAGAGCCATTTGTTAATCCTGCCTTGCAATATAAAATGAATAGTGAGTTCAACCTTGCTATCCCAGAATTACAATTAGAAAATTATTCATTTGATCCAATGGACTATTTCAAGAAAATAAATAAGTTAATTAATTTGAATTCAAGGTGGAAAATAACGAATGAGATATTTCTTGGTCTTTTTTCTTTCGCCAAATTTGTAATGTTCAAGGATTTAGAGAAGTACAATGAAAATTTTAAAAATAACCAAATTGTCCAAGCACTTGCTGGTGTTAATAATAATGCTGTCGACAGCGGTTCTGAATATCCGGCAGCAGATGAATTGGATGAAAAGCGTAAACCATTAGATTTGTATCAAGTACTTAATGCTGATTCTTCTCAACAAGAAGCAATGGAAGCGGTTAAGGCTGGCAACTCTATCGTAGTTCAAGGACCACCGGGCACCGGGAAATCGCAAACAATTACAAATTTAATCGCTGAATTACTAGCAAATAATAAAAAAGTACTTTTCGTTAGTGAAAAAATGGCAGCTTTAGATGTTGTGTATAATCGGCTCCAAACAATTGGATTGGGTGATTATTGTCTTGAAATCCATAGTCGAAAATCAAACAAAAGACACGTGTTAAATCAATTAAAGGATGCTTATGAATCAACACATCCTGGCAAACCTATTGTTGATGGGAAAATTGATGATTTACTGAAGTGTAGAAAAAAATTAAATGAATATTCAAGAGTTCTACATACACCGCTCAAACCCTTTAATAAAACTCCATATTGGTTTATTGGCGAGTTAAACCATATTTCCGATGTTGATATACTTGATATTAATTTTTCTGAATTAAGTAATATTTCTTTTGAGCAATACGAGAAAATCATTTCTATAATTGAGACTTTGAAAATAAGAATTGAAATGATTGGTCATCCCCACAATCATCCATATTGGGGTTGTGGAATAAAAAATATAAATGAGTATGAACAACAAAAGATCAGTAAGAGTTTGGATTTAGTTTCTCAGCAATTTGAAAATATTTGTAATAAAATAAGGAATTTTTCAAATGAATTATCAATTGAGTTAATTGATTTAATTACTACGATTTCATATTGCCAACTTCTAACTGTTTTAAGTGAAGATCATCAAATTCCAAAATCATTGGCAAAAGTTAAAAACGTTGATAAATACTATACTCAAGTTATACCCATATTAGAACAAATTGACTCATTTAATTCACAAAAAAATGGAATACTAGAAAATTTTAAGGAAGAAGTATTTGACGAAAATCTTAATGACATCAATGAATTATTTAAAAAGAAGTACAAATCATTTTTGCGAATTGTTCTACCCAGTTATTACAAAACGAAAAAAAGGGTTACACAGCATTTCATAGGTTCTGATGATTACCTCTCTTACAGTGAATTGATTTCAAATCTTGATAATATTTTAGAGAATATTAAAACCAAAAAGAAAATAGATGATACAAAATCAGATTTGATAGACCCACTTTCCAACCTTTGGAACAGTACAGATTCAAATACTGTTGTAATAAAGGCAGCTATAGTTTGGCTTAAGAAATATTCAAAAAACCGAGTTACCGAACTTGATGATAAAAATCTTTCAGAATTTATTCTTAAATCATCAACCATTCCTGATGTTTTATCAAAAAACAAATCCTCACTTGAAGATAACATACCAATTCTAATAAAAAGTTTGGAAAATGTAGTTAAAAGTTTAGATGTAAATAATGAAATCCTTTTTGTTGATGGTATCGAAAATACTGATCTAAAGGATATTGGTGAATTACTGGCTAAATGGAAAGAAAATATTCATTTAATTGTTGATTGGACAAGATATCAAAGAGCATTTGTTGAATGTAATAAAGCTGGTTTGGGTCAATTTTTAGAGAATATATATTCAGAAAAAACAAGTTTTAAGGATATAATACTAAGATTTAAGAAGTCATTTTTATTTCATCAATTCCAACAAATACTAAATAAATTACCGACATTGAAAGAATTTGAAGCATTAACACAGGACCAGATTGTACAAAAATTCCAAGAATTAGATTCCTTTCAATTAGAATTAGCAAAAAACAGAGTGCTAACAAACCTTTATAATCAAAAACCCGATTCTATGTGGGAAGGTACAAGATCATCTCAACTGGGATATTTGCAAAGGCAGTTTCGATTAAAACGCGGACATCATCCAATTAGAAAATTTTTTGTCAATGTACCTGATATTGTTCAGCAGTTGTGTCCTTGTTTAATGATGAGTCCCCTCTCACTGGCACAATATATTGATCCTGAAAAAATTAAATTTGATTTTGTGATATTTGACGAAGCTAGTCAAATGTCTCCCGTGGATAGTTTGGGTGCTATTATTCGGGGTGAACATCTTGTATGTGTAGGTGATACAAAACAATTACCGCCAACAACATTTTTTGATAGAGTGGCACAAATAGAAATTAATGATGAAGATTTGGAAGATATGACAACACCAGATTTGGAAAGTATTCTAGATGAGTGTTTAACAATTGGGATGAAAGAATTTTATTTAAAATGGCATTATCGCAGTCGTCACGAATCATTAATTCATTTTTCAAACATAAGTTTCTATAAGAACAATTTGAACACTTTCCCCAGTCCAAATAGAGACAATAAAAACAACGGTCTTTCTCTGGTACAAATAAAAGAAGGGATTTACGATCGTGGTGGTAGTCAGAAAAATTTACCTGAAGCTAAAATGGTTGTTAAAGCTGTTTTTAACCATTACAAAACTATACCTGAAAAATCGTTAGGCATTGGGACATTTAGTCAAGCACAGCAAACAGCTATCTTGGATGAATTGGAATTATTGAGAAGAAATGATTTATCTTTAGAGCATTTTTTTACAGATAATAGAGATGAGTCTTTCTTTGTGAAAAATTTGGAAACAATTCAAGGCGATGAAAGAGATATAATTTTTATTTCAGTGGGATATGGTAGAGATGTGAATGGGAAAATTACAATGAACTTTGGCCCACTTAATAAAGCTGGCGGTGAAAGAAGGTTAAATGTACTTGTTACTAGAGCACGTGAAAAAGTGGTTGTATTTTCTTCAATTACAGGTGATGATTTTGATTTATCAAAAACAAAGGCATTGGGTGTACATAAATTAAAACAATATTTGGATTTTGCACGTTCTCACGGCGACAGTTCATTTTTATCAAGAGAAGAAGATTTTTCAGGTGAGTTTGATGAATCAAACATTTTTGAGAAAAGTGTTTATAACCAATTAGTTGAAAAAGGAATCAAAGCAATACCCCAGGTAGGTTACGCAGGTTATAAAATAGATTTTGGTATTCTTCATCCTTACGACCCCTCTAAATTTATTTTAGCATTGGAATGTGATGGTGCAAACTATCATTCATCATCTACAGCAAGAGATAGGGACCGGCTTCGTCAGCAAGTGTTAGAAAATTTAGGTTGGCGTTTCTATAGAATTTGGTCAACAGATTGGTTTTTAAATCCATCAAGAGAAATGTCTAAATTGCTTGATGCAATTGAAAATGCTAAATCGTCGCCATTAAATCTATCAAATCAGGCGTCAGTAGTAGAATTAGAAGTTGAAGAAATAGAGCAGTCTACTAATCAAAATAATTTAGGAATTGAAATTATCCCTTATACCAAATATCCTGTTTTTTATAAGGGTGAACCAGAATTATTCTATGAAAAGGTTGATTCGTCCTATGAAATAGAAAATCTAATTGAAGAAATAGTAAAATTTGAATCCCCTATTCACATAAAGGAACTATCCTTGAGAGTAATTCAGCATTATGGAATGGGTAGAGTTGGCGCAAAAATAGTTCGTATAATGAATTCTCTTGTTAAGCAACTAAATGAAGATGGGAAAATTCATCTCCGTTGGGACCTTTTTGTTTATTGTTCCAAGAGTCCATTTAAGAAAATAAGAAAACGTGATAAAGAAGATTCCGTTACCAATGTCGAATTTATTTCAGTTGATGAGATTCAAAACGCAGTTTCACTAGCTTTAAGTAAGGAAATATCAATTCCTATTAAAGAACTTATACCAAAAGTTGCACGTATTTTTGGTTATCAGCACACAGGGAAAAAGATACAGGATTATATTAAAAAACAAATTGCATATTTGTTAAGAACTAATAGTATAAAAGAAACTTCTTTTGGTTTGGAACTAGTCAATTAAGTAATACAAAGAACTCTAGACCTTAGTATTTCAACCTGAATTTAAATAGTTGAAGAGTCATTTTAGTGTTTGGTGATTCAACAGAAATAAATCTATAAAGAAAGTACTATGCTTAAAAGTTTCACGCAGGTTATTTCAACTGGCAGGTAACTTTTTAATGAAGAAACAATTCTCAATTTTTGTCATTATATGAGAGTACTCCAGAAACCGCGAATTACGCTAATTATCGCTAATGGTAAAACGCTATCTTCTACAATAATGGAACTTAACATTTCCTCAATTTCGTTAATATACCTTTTCGGAGTGTACTCATTATATAGAAAGTAATTTATCCACGTAACCTGTGTTTGAATTTACACATCCATGGATTTTATTTCTGTTAGCAGTTGTTATACTTATGGTATGGTGGTATA
This sequence comes from Fidelibacterota bacterium, assembly GCA_014381485.1. GTDB lineage: Bacteria > Fidelibacterota > Marinisomatia > Marinisomatales > CAZVFT01 > JACNLN01. Next base: position 11,785 of record JACNLN010000097.1, on the reverse strand, counting down.
TCCGCTGGGGACAGTATCGTGAGGGGACGATTCAATTTTCATCGCTGGATCTGCTTAAACGAGTCAAGAATCTTTCCGGTTGGTGGAAAATAAAGGTTCTATTTACCCTAAGAATAATTATTATCAGTCTACTTGTGATGGCAATGGCTCGACCAAGAGCGGTCATTGATCTATCAGAAACTTCTGTAAATGTTGTTGATATTATGCTGATACTTGACATCAGCAGCAGTATGCTGGCTGAAGATTTCAAACCCAATCGGCTGAAGGCGGCAAAAAAAACTGCAGAAGATTTTATCAATGACCGTGAAGGTGATCGTCTGGGACTTTTAGTCTTCGCAGGCGAAAGTTATATTCAATGTCCACTCACCATTGATTATGAGGTTCTTCAAAATCTATTGAAACAGGTTATTGTCATTGATAAAGAACATGATGGTACAGCGATTGGGATGGCAATTGCCCATGGCGTAAATCGTCTTCGTGACAGTGACACTGAAAGTAAGGTTATCATTCTCCTCTCAGATGGAAGCAACAATGCCGGCGAGTTAAATCCATTGACATCTTCTGGGTTTGCTCAGGAATGTGGGATCAAAATTTACACGATTGGTATCGGAACAAAAGGTAAAGCACTCTATCCAGTGGACGATCCTATTTTAGGAAAACGGCATGTTCAGGTGGAGGTTGATATTGATGAAGAGACCTTGCGACAGGTGGCGGAGCGTACCAATGGGAAGTATTTCCGTGCTACTGATGAGGAGAGTCTTGTGGAGGTTTATGAACAGATTGATCAACTGGAAAGATCAGAAATTCAGGTTAAAGAATATCTTGAATATCGTGAACTTTTTGCCTGGTGTCTTATTCCTGCTCTTTTTCTGGCATTTAGCGAGAGAATTATTTCCGAAGGAATCTTTCGAAGGAAAATGTAATGGTTAATTTTCGATATCCTTATATTTTCGCCTTTTACGGATTGCTTGCTCTCTTTGGTATTTTACAGTGGATATGGAGGAAGCGGAAGTCTGAGGAACTCAGCCATTGGGGAAGTGAGAAGGTTAGGGATCGACTCTTTTCACAGATAAATCAATCAGCGATTCGCTGGAAAAATAGAATGACATACTGGGGATTAATACTCCTAATATTTGCAGCAACTGGTCCTCAGATTGGGATGAAATTGACGGAAGTGAAGCGGAAAGGGGTGGATGTTTTGGTAGCTCTGGATATTTCCTCCAGTATGCAGGCGGAAGATGTAAAACCAAACCGTCTCGAAAAGGCAAAATTTGAAATTTCCAGATTGATATCCAACCTCAAAGGAGACCGTATTGGACTTATCGTATTTGCCGGAACCAGCCATTTATATCTTCCCTTGACAGGGGATTACGATGCTGCAAGACTCTTTCTCGGGGCTATTGATACTAAATTAATTCAGACACAGGGAACAGCTTTACAAGAAGCATTGGAATTAGGTATGAAATCGTTTCCTCAAGAAAGTGAAAAATACAAAGTTCTCGTTGTGATTACAGATGGAGAGGATCACGAGGGGCAGGCTCTGGAATTTGCCCGCGAAGTAGCCAGCACAGGTATAATCATACATACTGTGGGTGTTGGGACACATATCGGGGGACTCATTCCTGTCTTTGATGATAACGGTAACAGAATCGATTACAAGAAAGACCGACGGGGAAAACTCATCACCACCATCCTAAATGAGGGAATGTTAAAAGACCTTGCCCTGGCTGGAAACGGGGTTTTTACACGGTTTGACAATCGAGCTAATGCGGTAGAAGATTTGCTGAAAGTTATTAACGTTATGGAAAAACGGACATTGAAAACACATCAATATTCCCAGTTTGAGGACAGATACCAAATTTTTCTTTCAGCATCGTTGATTTTATTTACAACTGACTTATTTATAACAAACCGAAGAAAAAGACGGGGAACATGGCATGGTCGGTTTGTGTAGAGCATCAGGTTTTTTAGTAATAATCCTTTCGATGCTCTTTGCTCAAGGAGAATCTGAGACAGAAAGTAACTTAGCACCGGATTCCAAAGGTCTTGAGTATTACGAATCTATTCTTCAAAAATATCCCGGTATGTCGGAGGCTCACTTTGGAGTGGGTCATTCCGCTTACATCATGGGCGATTATGAGCAAGCACTCTCAGAATTTGAATCCAGCTTAACATCGGATGACAAACGTTTGAAATCGAAGATATTTTACAATCTTGGAAATACGTTATTTCAACAGGGTAGATTTGAAGAAAGTAGTGCTTCGTTTCGGAAAGCTCTTGAGTTAAATCCTGGAGATGTAGATGCGAAATACAACTATGAATTATGCCGCTTGATGTTGCAACAAATGAAACAACAACAGTCATCTGAGTCAGAACAATCGCAAGAACAGGATTCCACAGGTAAGCAGGAAAATCCACAGACACAGCCTCAGGAAGGTGAAGAGGAGGAACAAAAGGAATCACAACCTCAACAAATACCCCAGGATGAACAAACATCTGAGAAGCAGCAGTCTCAACCACAACCTCAGGAGATGAAGGAGGAAGGGAACAGACCTGACCCGCCTTCTCCCTCTGAAGGAGAGCGGGCAGATGTAGAAGCGATTTTAAATGCTCTGAAAGCAGATGAGAAAAATTTGATGAAAAGGCGATTGGAAACAGCCCAGTCAAAAAAGCTGGAAAAGGATTGGTAAAATGCTGTATCATAGGTTAATACTGATGTTCTTTCTGGTCTCCTCGATTTTTGCTCAAGTTAGGGTTTATTCCACAGCTGACGACAACCGTATTACCCTGAATGAAACCATTAATTTCAAAGTTGTGGCTGAAGGATCCAGTGGTTATCCCCAGGTGGATATCACACAAATCAAAGATTTTACCATCATATCCGGACCGGCACAAAGCAGCAGTTATCAGTGGATAAATGGTCAGATGTCCAGCACAAAGTCACTATCCTGGACATTGCTACCCAATCGGACAGGTTCATTAACCATTCCTTCATTAAAGTGTGTGGTGGATGGAGAAAAACAGACCCTCAAACCAATAACAATTACTGTGTTGAAAACAAGACAGGAAAAGAAGACAAAGAGAAAAAAGCGAGCTGAAACTGTTGAAGAAACTCCAATTTTATTTCTCGATGTTAAGGTAAATAAGAATGAAGCATTCCAGGGGGAACAGATTACGGCTTACTATAAATTATATTCACGGGTTAATCTTCGTCAATATTCTGTGGAGAAGAAACCTGAATGTGTTGGTTTCTGGCAGGAAGAATTATCGGTACCCCGACAACCCAGATTCAGGGAGACTTCTGTGAAGGGAGTTCGGTATCAGGTAGCGACATTGAGCAAGGTAGCACTATTTCCCACAAGGAGTGGTGAATTGGTTCTGGATCCTATGGTGTTGAACTGTACCTATGAAGTACCTTCTAAGACTCGACGTTCTCCTTTTAACTTCGATTTTTTCTCAGATTCCTTCTTTACTCAAACTGCCAACCAGATTGTTCGATCTGTTCCTGTAAAGTTCAAAATAAAACCGATTCCAATAGAAGGAAGACCTGATAATTATACAGGAGCGGTAGGAAAATTTTCTCTGATGTCTGATATTGACACTGTAGTAACGGAAACAAACCAAGCCATTTCATATATCATTGAGCTTGAAGGGACTGGGAATTTCAATCTTTTTGAATTGGCAGAGCCGTTATTTCCGGAAGGGTTGGATGTATATGAACCAAAGGTAACATTTCAAAAGGGATTTCGTGACGAAATTTCTGGTGTAAAGAGCTGGGAATACATTATTATTCCAAGGCGGGATGGACGGTTTTTAATTCCCCAGAGCGAGTTGTCTTATTTTGATCCTGCATCTGGTAAATGGAAACAGGCATCTACTAAAGTGATTGAATTGACGGTTCAACCAAGTAAGGAAAGATTTATTACTTCTTCTGGGTTAACGAAGGATGAGATTGTTCTGCTTGAAAGCGATATTCGTCATATCCGGTCGTCTTCAATTCGATTCAAGTCGGTAAGTCAAGGATCGGTGCCGGCTTTTGTAATCTGGATGAATCTTATTGCTATAATGTTGTTTGGGGGACCAAAAGTAGTGGGAACTTTGCGGGCTCAGTGGAATCGTGATCCAGTGAAGGTAAGGGCACGGGGAGCTTTGGCTCGCACTCGTAAAAGGTTGTTGAAAATACATACCTCAGAATCTTATGATCAGGTAGCTCAAGCGCTGTATGATTACGTTGGTGATAAGATAAACATTGCTTCTGCAAATCTCGCTCCAGATAGTGTAAAAAAATTGCTTGATGGTCGGATATCCAGTGAAAAAGTCAATCGACTGGTTGAAATAGTAGCAACCTGTGAAAAGGGTAGATTTTCACCGGAGGCTCTTCCAGAGGAAACGAGTGCAGTCTCGCTGGCAAAAGAAGTAATGGTACTTCTGAAGGAAATCAATTCGAATCTATGAAGATAAAAAGCACTATCATATGTCTTTTATGTATACCGATGGTGATTTTCTGTCAGCAGAACTTTCTGAATGGTATCTTTCAGGAAGCAAACGACCATTATATGAATCAACAATATGTGGAAGCGATAAATCTCTACAACAGGGTTCTTCAACAGGGATATGAACACGTGGATCTCTACTACAATTTGGGGAATGCCTATTATCGATTAGGAAGATTGGGAGATGCTATCTGGGCTTATGAGAAGGGCTTGAAGTTACATCCCAAGGATGCGGATATTCGATTTAATTTAAAGGTTTCTAATGCTCGGATAGTAGACCGGGTTGAGGTTCCGGAAGGATTTTTTCTCATCGAGTGGTATGGTGCTCTCAAGCGGGGATTTTCCCCTCGACAATGGTTATTGTTAATCAGCTCTCTCTTTCTTGTTTCCTCTGTGGTATTTGCTTTATCCTTCCTTGCTTCCCCATCTTTGAGGAGTTGGATTAGAAAAGTGTCAACCATTGGACTAATCTTTACCATTCTTTCTTTTTTAATTTATATTGATTTACATTTTGAAGTATCCGACCTTAATGAAGCTGTTATCGTTACCAATGATGGCAAAGTATATTCTTCACCTACAGAAATTGGTAAAGTGTTGTTTATCGTCCATGAGGGGACAAAGACGAAAATCACACAAGAGCAGTTTCCCTGGCTGGAAATTGAACTTATCGATGGGAAAAAAGGGTGGCTCAGAACAGATCACCTGAGGAGGTTGTGAAATGAACAATATAATTCTACCAATTTTTCTATTAACAATGATATTGGCTCAGGAAAATACAACAAACCTAGATGAATCGTTTGATCCACTTCAGCTGGATGAACCTGAACTGGAATGGCCAATGATGATCTGGCCAGACTCTGTTGTTCAGATAAAAGCTCCTCAGGTAAGTCCTGATTCCACTGTTCAAGGATACCGGATTCAGGTCATCTCCACTAAAGATTATGAGATTGCAGAAGGAATCAGGGACAGCCTGATCCATCAGTTTAGAGAAGAAATCTATATTGTGTTTGATTCCCCCAATTACAAGGTACGAGTGGGTAATTTCACCAATCGATCGGAAGCCGAGGAAGTTCAACAACAATTAGTGCAAATGGGATATAAATCCACCTGGATTATTCGGACAAAGGTCATTTACAAACCAAGAGTCTGGTAAGTATTTTTTAGTCTCGTTAATTCCCCGAAGATCGGGATTTACAACACCAGCTACAAAAGTAATTATTTAGCGAGTAATTATGTAATGTTTATTACCCCGACCAGTCCCAGATTCCATCGGGACAGGCAGGGCAGGCTGTTTTACGCATCACGTTTTACGCATTACGTCTTAGATTGAAATAGAAGTTTACTAAACGACATTGACAGTCTCCGACGGTGAAATTAGACAATATTTATACTCATTTCCGTCGGGAAAAGGGTTGTTCTCGACAATTCTCATATCTAAATTATAATGAAAGGAACGTTTATTGTTTAAGTTGAATGATATTGATAAAGATATGTTTTAAAATCAGTTTTTTATGGATCATAAGATTCAATCCCAAAAGATTCGTTCCAGTAAGTTTCACTGGATATTCTAAAAATTAGGCGTTTGGAGAATAAATGTCCGGACACAGTAAATGGTCAACCATTAAGCGGAAGAAAGGTGCTCTCGATCAGAAGCGGGGGAAAATATTCACGAAGATCATAAGAGAGATCACTATCTCAGCTCGTCTCGGTAGCAGTGACGAGAATGCCAATCCCAGGTTGCGGAAAGCCATTCTGACGGCAAAGGCAGCCAATATGCCTGCCGACAACATCAAGCGTGCTATCCAGCGTGGTACCGGTGAACTTCCAGGTGTTTCCTACGAAGAGGCTATTTTTGAAGGATATGGTCCCGGAGGAGTAGCCATAATGGTAGAGGTGATGACAGATAACCGGAAACGGACAGTGGCTGAGCTCCGCCATCTGATGACCAGATATGGTGGAAATCTTGGTGAGCCGGGATGTGTGGCGTGGATGTTTGAAAAAAAGGGGTTGATCACTGTTAATAAAGATGATGTGAATGAAGATATTCTTTTTGAGCACATTATTGAAGGGGGAGGAGAAGATTTTTCTGAAGAGGAAGATGCTTTTGAAATTACTACAGCCCCTGAGCATTTGATAGATGTCCACGAGTATCTGGAAAAACAAGGATTCGCCATTAGAAACTCAGAGATTGAAATGCTGCCGAAGAATACCGTAAGGGTAACAGGCAGTGTTGTTGGGAAAGTACTGAAACTGATGGAATCTCTGGAGGATCATGATGACATTCAGAAAGTCCACGCAAATTTTGATATTCCTGATGAAGAATTGGTGGGAGTGGAATAAGTGAGGCGAGTGATTGGAATTGATCCCGGAATATCCACTACAGGTTTTGGGATTATTGAAGGTTATGATGACACACTCGAGGTTGTTACATTTGGGACTATTGTTTCATCAGCAAAAAAACCTATTTATGATCGGTTATCTATTCTGTACGACCGTATCTGTCAGGTTATTCAGGAGTATCAACCTACTGAAATGGCTGTTGAGGAATCCTTTTTCAGTAAGAATCCAAGGACAGCTCTTGTATTAGGTCAGGCACGAGGAGTTATTCTTCTGGCAGGAGCTCATCAACACATCAAATGTTTTGAATATACCCCCAGAAAAATTAAAATGTCCGTTGTTGGGAGCGGAGCTGCCTCCAAGGAACAGGTTCAATTCATGGTGAAATCTATTCTAAAACTGGATGAACACCCTTCTTCCTTCGACATTACCGATGCCCTCGCTACAGGAATGTGTCATTTGAATCAGATGAAATTATCGTAAAATATGATCAGAAATCTCTCATCAAGTTTCCAATCATAAAAATGCCTAATCAAATCAGTATAGGAATGTTCAATTACTAATCAAAAAAAGTGTTTACTATGATCGATTTAGTCAAAGGAAAATTACGAGATAAAACACCAACCACCGTAAATGTGGACATTGGCGGGATTTCATTATCTATCGCAATTCCCATCTCTACGTTTGATTGTTTACCTGCTACCGGAAAGGAAGTAGAGCTGTTGACGTATCTCAATGTCCGGGAAGATGCTCTGGAATTGTACGGTTTTCACTCTCACGAAGAGCGTAATCTTTTTAAAATGCTCATCGGAGTCAGTAAAATTGGTCCCAAACTTGCTATGAATATCTTGTCTGGAACCAATCCGGATGATTTCAGACGCCGCATTGTTGCGGGTGACGCAGGAGCGTTGCGAGCACTACCAGGAATTGGTCCAAAGACTGCCGGTAGAATCATTCTGGAGTTGAAAGAAAAATTGGTGGTTGAAAAGGAAGAACAGTTTGTTCGTGAAATGAGTCAGGAGGAAACCGGGAGATTTGACGAAGCAATGAAGGCTCTTACTACGTTGGGCTATACCCGTGGAGAAGCATTTAAATCCTTATCGGAAATGAAGCGGAAAAATGAGTTTGAAGGAAAACTCGAGGATATTATCAAAAGGGCATTATTGAGTTTAACATAACGATGTGATATTATCCGTCAGTTATGGATAGTTCCTTGAAAAAAGGTTCAAAGTTTATGTTTTAAGTATCAATTTACCGATGATAAAGTTGTTTTATTACCTATAACTATTTACTTGGAACTTGATACTTCAATTCATTCCCAATATAAAACTATGGCATTACATACGTAATGTGCGAAATGGAACACATGTTTGACCTGATGATGGAAGTTTAAAAATGCCATCTTTATCGAAGTTGGTATTTTCATTTTCATGGATAAACCTATTGAATTTTCAAGACATTTTGTCTTAATATTTCCCACAGTATTTACTTTAGAACTGCTTGATATTCGAAAGGAGGATGAATTGTCAATTGTAAAACCATTCAGAGGTTTAAGACCAAAACCTGAATTCGCCCAAGAAATAGCCTCTCCACCCTATGACGTGTTGAGCACACAAGAAGCCAGAGAAATAGCCAAGAACAATCCAAATTCCTTCCTGCGGGTAAACAAAGCCGAATTGGAATTTGATGACAACGTTAATCCCTATAGCGAAAGGGTCTATCAACGGGGGAAGGATAATCTAACAAAATTAGTGAATAATGGATTGATGATTCGTGATTCCAAGCCGTGCTTTTATCTCTACCGGTTGACAATGAACGAGCAGAGTCAAACTGGATTGGTGGCTTTGACTTCCGTGGATGAATATGATGCCGGGTTAATCAAAAAACATGAACATACACGGCCGGCAAAGGTGAATGACCGGGCAAACCATATTGAATTCCTTGAAGCTCAGGTGGGTCCCGTTTTTTCTACTTTTCGGTACGATGAGATGATTGATAAAATTTTCCAAAAAATCACTATGAACACGCCTGCTCCCTCTAAGAGAGGGCATGCCAGCCCTCCCGACTATCGGGATGGGGCAGGCTGGCAAGCGGGTTCACCTATCAGCGATTTTGTAGCAGACGATGGAGTTAGGCACGAATTTTGGGTGGTGGAGGATGAGAATCTTATACAAGAGATTGTAAATGAATTTGCCAGACTGCCCCATCTTTACATTGCCGATGGCCATCACCGCAGTCAGTCCGCATCAGAAGTGTGCCGCCGTTTTCGGGAAAAGTATCCAGATTTCACCGGGGACGAGCCGTTCAACTACTTTCTCAATGTGACTTTTCCCGACAGCGAGTTGAATATCCTTGCGTATAACCGAGTAGTGAAGGATTTGAATGAATTATCATTATCAGAGCTCCTCCAGAAAGTTTCAGAGACGTTTGTTGTTGAACCCAGGGAGAATGAAATAATGCCAACAGAACCTCACACCTTTGGGATGTATTGTGAAGGAAAGTGGTTCTTACTTATATCGAGAGAAGGGACGTTTGAACCTAATGATCCAACGGGCTCCATTGATGCGGCAATTCTGGGAAAGAATCTTATCGCTCCCATTTTAGGAATCAGCGACCCCAAAACGGATAAACGGATTAATTTTGTAGGAGGGATCCGAGGAACAAGAGAACTGGTGATATTATTGGATTCTGGTGAGTACAAATTGGCTTTTTCACTTTATCCTACGTCAATTCAACAGCTGTTAAATGTTGCTGATGCAGGGAAAGTAATGCCTCCAAAATCAACGTGGTTTGAACCTAAATTACGTAGTGGAATGATCATTAATATGTTAACTAACTGAGAAAGGGGAAAATTATGGTAATACTTATATCTGATGCTTTTGATCCGGGTTTACCGGAGATACTTTCCAAATATGGAGAAGTCACCGATGATAAAAGTCGTCTTCCTGAAGCGGAAGTTGTACTTGTCCGAAGTAAAACTAAGGTTACAAGGGAATACATCGATTCAGCACCAAACCTGAAACTGGTGATTCGCGGCGGAGTGGGTCTCGATAATGTAGACTTGGATTATGCAAAAGAAAAAGGAATCATTGTCAGAAATACACCTGAAGCCTCTTCCATAGCCGTAGCTGAAATAGCCTTTGCTCTCATGATTGCTCTTCCCAATCATCTCTCTGTGGCGGATCAATCCATGCATGACGGTAAGTGGCTCAAGAAACAGTTAAAACGGACAGAGTTGTATGGAAAAACCCTTGGAATTATTGGTCTTGGGCGAATCGGAATGGAGATAGCAAAACGCGCCATTGCGTTTGGAATGAAGGTTATAGCGTATGATCCCTATGTAACATCCAACGATTTTGCAGAAATGAAACCAGATATGAAAGATGTCGTGAGTATTGCTGATTATGTTTCCCTGCACCTTCCTCTTACTGATGAGACGAAGGGTATCATCAACAAGGAGATTCTCAGTGAGTTCAAAGATGGGGCGTATCTTATTAACACAGGAAGAGGAAAAACCGTTGTTGAAAAGGATGTAGCAGAAGCGTTAAAAAGTGGGAAACTGGCGGGTTTTGGAAACGATGTCTGGTACTCAGATCCTCCAGAAGATTCGCCGCTGATAGATGCTCCCAATGTCCTGATGACTCCACATCTTGGTGCATCCACGAAGGAAAACCTGTTGAGAATTGGAGAGATCATTGATCGAATCATCGGTAAATATGTTGGTTGATAATTCTATTGGTAAACGATCTAACGAAGCAATCAATAAAATAAAGGAAAAGTCATGACAAAACGAGTATTTAACTTTAACCCCGGTCCAGCAACACTCCCACTGGAAGTTCTTGAGACAGTTAAAGAAGAGTTGCTTGATTACCGGGGAACGGGAATGTCCATTTTAGAGAGTTCTCATAGATCTCCTGAATATGAAGAAGTCAACAGTTCCGCCATTTCCCTGGCTAAGGAAGTCATGGGATTAGGCGATAACTACAAAGTGCTGTTTGTAGGTGGAGGTGCATCCACCCAGTTTGCGTATATCCCTCTCAATTTTCTCCACGAAGGCAAGACAGCGGCCTATGTAGATACGGGAACCTGGGCGACTAAAGCTATAAAAGAGGCTCAAAATATTGGTGAGGTTCATATCGCAGGGTCGTCAAAGAATGCTGACTATACATTAATACCCAAACCAGCTGATATTGATTTTCCTGAAGATGCTGCTTACATGCACATTACCACCAACAATACGATCAAAGGGACTCAATATCACACATTTCCTGATACTGGTGAAGTTCCTCTAATTAGTGATATGTCATCTGATATCTGTTCGCGGCAACTGGATTTTTCCAAATTTGCTATGTTTTACGCTGGAGCTCAAAAGAATCTCGGACCCTCTGGTGTCACATTAGTTGCCATTAGGGATGATCTTCTGGAAATATGTAAAGATGGACTCCCTACTATGATTGATTATCGTACCCAGGCAGCGAAAGATTCCCTGTTTAATACGCCACCGGTTTTCGCTGTGTATATTGTCAAATTAGTTCTCGAATGGATCAGAAGTCGAGGTGGACTCACTGCTGTGGAAGAGGTGAATCGTAGGAAAAAAGAAGCTATATATCGCTTGGTTGAAACGTATCCCGAATTTTTCAGAGGTACCGTAGAAAAAGAAAGTCGTAGTTGGATGAATGTTACTCTCCGTCTGCCAAACGAGGATCTGGAAAAAAAGCTGATTGCTGAAGCTAAGGAAGCTGGTTTTGTGGGGTTGAAAGGACACAGAAGCGTGGGTGGTATCCGAGTCTCTATGTATAATGCCATGCCTCTTGAGGGTGCCGAGAAAGTAGCTGAGTTTATGGAGAATTTCAGGAAAGCTAATGGATGAATGATGATGGTTGATGGGAGATGGTTGATGGATGATGTCGGAGCCCCGATCTATCGGGGGAGATCCCGACAGTAAGTCGGGAGAT